>DASZUP010000934.1:0-19799 GCA_035547635.1 Pirellulales bacterium | reverse complement strand
TTCGTCTTTCTGGCCGACCAGGCGTCCGTACCAGGCGACGCCGGCCTTGACCTTGGGGTTGTGGGCCGAGTAGAGCCAGACGATCCGCCCGCCCCAGCAAAAACCAGTCACGCCCAGCTTCGCTGCATCGGCCTTGCCGGTCGACTTCGTCCAGTCGACCGTCGCGTCGAGATCCGACATCACCTGCTCGTCGGGTACTTTCGAAACGACTTTCGAAATGATCTGGCCGATGTCGGTCAGCTTCGAGACGTCGCCCTGACGTGCGTAAAGCTCAGGCGCCACGGCCAGATAGCCGCGCTTGGCCAGCCGGCGGCAGAGGTCCTTAATGTGTTCGTGGACGCCGAAGATTTCCTGCACCACTAAAATCACCGGGAACGGACCTTTGCCTTGCGGCATGGCCCGGTAGGCCGGCATTTGGCCGTCGGCCGTTTTGATCTTCACCTCGCCCGCCTCCAGGCCGTCGGCGTCGGTGGTGATCGTCTCGGCCGAAACCGGCTGCACGGCCAGCGCAAAGCCGGCCCCCAGCGTGGTGACGACGAACCGGCGTCGCGTGAAATCCGGATTCGGCATCAAGCTCTTCAGGTCTTCCTGCATGGTCGGCTGCCTTTCGTAAAGCGGGCGGGGGACATCCAGGAATAGCCTAGCTGAAACGGGCGTTTCGGCAAGCGGCGGCGCAAGTTGCCTGGCGCCGCGCCCATCGGCGGGCGGTACTCTGGCCACGCGCTGCGCCAGCGCAAACGATATAATGAGGTCGGCTGGGCTTTGTGGCCGAGCCGCAATTGCGGGCATCTCACCTGTTTGGCGGTGCATAACGCGATGGTTGAGACGTTCCGACTGAAGAAGTCGATCAAATACCAGTGGCAATCCGCATTAGCCGCCGAAGAAGAGCTGGCTGTGTCGCGTTGGCGCGAGGGTGAAGACGATGCGGTAGCTGAGGGCGCCCCTATGCGGCTCTCCTGACGAACTAGCCTGCCGCCGTCGGCATCGCCGGAGCACTTGCAAACAGGCCCAGCAATCCTTCCGCCGCGGTCGGGTGAGTGAAGATGGCGTCGCGCAGCACCGTGTAGGGCATCTGCCCGAGCATTGCCGTCTGGACTACGGCCATCAACTCGCTGCCTTCGGCGCCGAATGCGGTAAAGCCCAGGATGCGGTCGTCGGCGCCAATCAGCGCCTTCATGAACCCGCGAGTCTGCGACAACGTGTGCATTCGCAGCACCTTCGCCATCGGCAGCTTCGAGATGCGGTAGGAGACGCCTTGAGCCGCGGCTTGCGATTCGTTCAGCCCGACGTGGGCCAGTTCCGGGTCGGTGAACAGGCAGTAGGGGATGAGTCGGTCCCGCGTGGTGCGGTTGCCGCCCGCCAGGTTATCCAGCACCACGCGGCAATCGTCTTCGCCGACGTGGGTGAACTGCGGACTGCCGGCGCATTCGCCCGTCGCCCACACGTCCGGCGCGGTCGTTTGCAATTTGTCGTTGACGCGAATATAGCCGCGATTGTCCAACTCGACGCCCGCGGCGGCCAGGTTGAGCCGATCGGTGTTCGGCGTGCGGCCGGTCGCAACCAGGATATCGGTGGCTTCGAGCGTTTGCTCCGTCTCTCCGCTGTGAACGCTGAGGACTACGCGGTCGCCCGAACGGCCCGTGACCTCGCGCACCTCGGCCGACAACAAGACTTCGATTCCTTCATCCTTCATCAAATCCAGAATCGCATCGGATACGTCACCGTCTTCACGGTCGAGCAAGCGCGGGCTGCGCTGAATGATGGTGACGCGGCTGCCGAACCGCCTCAGGGCCTGGGCGAATTCCAGGCCGACGTAACCGCCGCCAAGAACGACCAGGCGTTCAGGCAAGCGTTCAAGATTCAAGGCTTCGACGTGCGTCATCGGCTCGGCGGCGGCGAGGCCCGGCACATGGGGAATGCTGGCTCGCGTGCCGACGTTGATAAATACGCGTTCGCCTCGCACGACCTGCGCGCCGCCGGCGTTCAGGGCGACGTGTACGGTTTTGGGTTCCGTGAACCGCGCCTCGCCCATCACAAGCTCCGCGCCGCTGCTTTGGAAGTTGGCCAGGTGTACGTCGACCAGGTCCTGGACCATTTGCCGCTTGCGCCGTGCGACGCCGGCCATGTCGACGCTCAGCGTGCCTTTGATCACTCCCAGGCCCGTCGTCGGGTGGACGAGCGACGCGGCCTTCGCGCTATAGATCACGTTCTTGCTGGGCAGGCAGGCCACATTCGGGCAGGAGCCGCCGATCATCGCTCGCTCGACGACGACGGTTTTCTGGCCCTGACTTGCCAGCGTCCAGGCCAGGATCTTGCCGGCCACTCCGCTGCCAATCACCAGGTTTTCGACTTGTTCGACGCTCATGACGAGGGCTCCGTTTCATGGTCACAATCAGGGCTGGCTTCAAGCGATTTTGGCGACGCGCCGGTCGAGGAAGTCAAGCATCAGACGAGCGATCAGCTCGCCGTCGCTTTCCAACGCGAAGTGCCCGGCATCGAGCAGGTGATACTCCAGCGATTGCAGGTCTCGCTTGTAAGGCTCGGCGCCGGCCGGCGGAAAGATCTCGTCGTTTTTGCCCCACGCAATCAGCATCGGCGGTTGATGCTTGCGGAAGTACTCCTGCCATTGCGGGTAGAGCGGCGGATTGCTTCCGTAGCTCAGGAACATGTCGAGTTGGATCTCGTCATTACCCGGCCGATCCAACAGGTATTGATCGGTCGTCCAGCCATCCGGGGAAATAAACTCCGGACGCGGCGCTCCGTGGACGTATTGCCAGCGCGTGGCGTCGACGTTGAGGAACGCCCGCAGCGAGTTGCGCTTTTCCTGGTCGTCCGGCTGCAGCCAGTAGGCCTTGAGCGGATTCCAGAAGTCGCTTGCCAGCCCCTCGTCGTAGGCGTTTCCATTTTGCACGACGATGGCTGTGACTCGCTCCGGATGGCGACACGCGAGCCGATAACCGATCGGCGCGCCGTAATCTTGCACGTAAAGGGCGAACTTCGACAAGCCGAGCGCCGCAGTGAACTCATCGACAATGTCGGCCAGGTTGTCAAACGTGTATGCGAATTCCTCCCGCGGCGGCATCGAGCTGTGCCCGAAGCCGGGATAATCAGGAGCCACGACGCGGTAACGGCCGGCCAGGGCGGGAATCAGGTTGCGGAACATCTGCGAGCTGGTCGGAAAGCCGTGCAGCAGGAGCACCGCAGGCGCGTCCTGCGGACCGGCCTCGCGATAGAAGACGTCCAACTCGCGGACTTTGAGCGTGCAGTGTGCGACTTTCATTGTTTGACTCATAGCGTTGCCTCAGTTCAGATTTTAATCGAGAACGACCACCAGCTTTCCGCCGGCCTTGTTCGATTCCATCGTGCGGTGCGCTTCCTGGATCTGGTCGAAGCGAAAGACGCCTGCCGGCTTGGCGTCGAGACGGCCGGCGGCGGCGTCTGCGGCGATCTGTTGCAGAGGCACGTCCGACAGCGGAAAGCCCGGCGTTCCGAATACGAAACTCCCGAAGAACGTCAGATAAACGCCGCTTGGCATCTGCAACAGCGGATTGAAATCGGGGATCGGAGCAAGACCGCCCAGCCAGCCGGCCAGGCAGGAACGGCCGCCGCGGCGAAGCATGGCCAGCGAGTCGAGCATCACGCTGTTGCCGACCAGGTCGAGCACCGCATCAATCCGCTTCGCCTCGGGAATATGTTTCGACAGATCCGGCCGTTCGATTTCGCAGCGCTCGGCCCCTTGCTGCTCCAGCCCGGCGAAGCGGTCCTGCCGGCGGGTCGTCGCAATCACTCGGACTCCGGCGTTGACGGCCATTTTCAATGCGGCCTGGCCAAACGAAGAAGTTGCGCCGCGGATCACGAGCAATTGCCCGCGCTCGACTTCCAGATTGCGGAACAGGCAGGTCCAGGCGGTGGCGTACGTCTCGGGAATCGCCGCCAGTTCCGCCCATGGCAAATCCGCATCGATCATGGCGACGTTGGAAACGGGCGCTCGCGTATACTCCGCATAGCTGCCGTTGATCGTGCGGCCGAGCCCGCCCATCAGAGCCGCCACTTTCGCGCCGACCGGAAATTCGCCGCCGGGGCACGACTTGACCACGCCGACGCATTCGATGCCGCTCACGTCGGCGATCTCGGCCCACTCTCCCTTTCGCATGTGTAGTTCGGCATGGTTGAGACCGAATGCCTTGACCTGAATTACCGCGTGGCCGTTTTGCGGCTCCGGTTCCGGCATTTCGCGAATGACCAGCACTTCCGGACCGCCGAACTGCGTCCTGAGAATCGCACGCATGAGAAGCCCTCCTTTCGCCCCGGGGAAGCGGCGCCACGAATGGCCACGTAACCACTAAATACTTTTTACAAAGGTTACAAAATAACACAACCCCTCTGGCAACGTTTTTCAGGTTATAATGAAACGGAGCCCGCCGCTGGAACAACATGACAAACGCTGACAGACCGCCCCCCTTTTTCATCGCCGATCACCTGGCGCTCGACTTCCTGAACACCCTGGCCAGGCCGCACGGGCCGCCGGTCGAATGGCTGCGTGACGGAAAGGATCTGCTCGCCTGGCTGGAACAAGCGGGAGCGCTCGAAGGCATTGGAGAGCCAAAGATTCAGGCCTGGGGGGGCGAAACGCTCGACGAGATTGCCCTGTTGGCAAGAGCTTTCCGTGAATGGCTGCGCGGGTTCGTTACCGCGCGGATGGGCAAACCGCTCCGCGCCGCGGCGGCCGCCGTCGCCCCGCTAAACGAACTGCTGGCAGTAGAAAACAGCTTCCAACAGGTAGAGCCGGCCGGCCGTGGCGCGGAGGACCGGCGCCATCTGCAGCTGCGCAAGGTAAACCGCTGGGAGCAGCCCCGGGAGCTCTTATACCCCATCGCGGCAGCGGCGGCGGATCTGATCTGTCATCACGATTTCCGACTGATCCGCGCCTGCGAAGGATCGGGCTGCGTGTTGCTGTTTCTCGACCGCACGAAGGCCCACGCCCGCCGCTGGTGCAGCATGGCCGTCTGCGGCAACCGGGCCAAAGCCGCGGCGCACCGGGCCAGGAAGGCCCGGCATCAAAAGCAGCGGCCCTGACTCGCGCAAGCGGTACGATCGAACGTTCGCCTTCGGCCTGCCTCCCCTCGGCGATTATCGCGACGGCGCCCGGGACGCTAAGCGTTTACCTGTTTACGAATATCTGGCCTGCTCGGCGGGCGGCGTTCGCGTTGGTGATTTTCTCGCTGCCGATGTCGGTCATCTTTCCTGCCCCAGCGGCCGGCCCTGGCAACTAATGACGCTTTACTCGCTCGGCACGGGGGCGATCGGGACGGCAGCGATGATTACGATGCTAATCCCGATACTCGCACCCGACGTAAAACTTTCGCCGGCAAAAGGCATTTCCAGGTATTTGCAGTTAAACACGGGGACTATGAGTCGTTGTACCAAGTCAACGAGTGCCTCAACACGTTTCGTCACCGTCACGCCCAGAACAGGCGATGCACCAACCACACGCAACTAAGCGATTGGTCGGCCGCCAGGTCGCGAGCCAGGTCTTTCGCGCGGAACAGGTCGAAATAGCGCTGTGTTTTCAGCGCCTCAGCAAACTGCCACGGCGGAATGACGGCGTCGATCATGAACGGCGCTAGTTGGTGGCGCCAGCTCGCATAGTTGAAAGGCATAAACTCTAACGACTGGAAACTGTTGCCGTCCAGGAGATGGTCCACGACCAATTTCGCAGCCGTCTCGAGCGAATGCACCTCGGCTTCGATCTCACGAATCTCGGCCGCCTCGCTCAAGACCGCACCGACTCGTGTCAGTGTGACCCCGGCGTGCTTGTCGGCCAGGTCCAGCAACTCCAGAGACCGTTGCCAATCGCAGCCCAGTTGGTCGATCAAGGCGTCGACATCCGTCATGAGCTGCCAGGCGGAATGGCTCCAAGACATCCGCACCACTTTCAGAAGCTGCGGACAAGCGCAGAACCGTCCCAGTGCGTGCCAGGCGACGGCCAGTTCCTGGAGTGCGTCAAGCCGGTCGAGTTCGGCGGCCAGCGTCAGCTCCAAGTGATGCATCGACAACAGTTCCTCGCGAACTTCGTGCCACAGCGTCTCGCCGAAGCCGCGTTCCGTCCAGGCCAGATAATCGAGCGCCGCCAGCAACAAATGGGCCCAGACAAAATCGTCGCCCAGGCGCCGCCGGCTGCGAAGGCTTGACAGGTCGGCGCCAACGGTCGCCACGAGTGCGTCGTCCGGTTCCATCGCTTGCCAGCGCCGCCGGACCAACTCGAGCCGTCTATCGGCACGGCTCTCGGTTCGCAACAATTGAGCACAGCGATCGCGGGCGGCCTCTGCCGCGTCCGCCGCCAATTCACCCCCGTAAAGCACAGTCAGAGGACCTTGCCAACCGTTGCTTAACCCCGTGGCAAGCCAATCGAGACGAGAACGCTTGCCGTCTAAGTCCGGCATGACCGTCAGCATCCAATATAATCGCTCGCAAACGTCCCGATCTCCCGGAGCGAGACGCTCCCACTCGACCGCCTGGCGATAGGCGGCGTCGGCATTGCCGTCACAAGCGAGATCCCAAATCGCTTCCAGCCGCTGCTCGACGCTCGGCGAGCGCCGCAACGGCGGCGGAGTCTGGCCGTCGTCGGGCGATGGCCTCGCGTTAGGGCGGTCGCCTGCCGGTGGTGGAACCGCGGGCGTCATCGTGGCAAAGGCCCCCTCGCCCGCGGCGTCATCCCCTACGGGATCAAACTGCTCTCGATGCTGCAAAATCGTTTCGTAGGCATCGCGGATGCGACGAAACTGTTCGGGAAAATGTTCGGGCTTGAATTTGCGAATCAACCGAGTGTAGGCCCGCTTCAGTTCGCGGGCGTCGACGCGATATTCCACGCCGAGCAAGCGGTACGGATCTCGCGGCCAGAGCTGCGGTTCGTCAGGCGGCAAGTCGTCAGTCATCGGTTTTCGTCGCCTGAATTCGTGTTCACTTCTTTCAATCGCTGGAGAACTTCGCGAGCCTCTCGATTGCTCATGCGATTGGGAACAACTCGTCGAGACGGTGGAACCGTGCGCGGCGGCGACGTCTTTGCATCGCTAAGCATTGCGATAATTCGAAACACGATCATCAAGATGATGGCGCCCACGAATACCAACCGACCGGAATTGTCCTGCGTCCCGCGGGAAGAAGTCACAACCGGCTGACGCCTGTTTCGCAACCGGCGATGAAGCTCATCGCGACGCCCTTCGCGCTGCTCCGACTGTTTCCAGAAATCGACGAGCGCGGGATCAAGCGCCGCCAGCCGCGGATATCGGAATCCTAAACTGCACGCCGCCTCGTGCCACCGGCTTGCCTCGCGTTGCTGCTCGACGATCAAAGCCTGCCTTGCGGCGGTGCGCTCGGCATGCCCCAATACAAACAGCCGCATCACGTCGCGAGCCAAGTCTCCGACAGGCGATCCCGCGCGCGGAACCGCCGTCGCATCGATCTGCAAACCAGGCTCCAAGGCCTGAAGTCTGGCCGCAAGTCGCGGCAAAAACGGCTTGCATTCAGCCAGCAGTTCGCTCCAGCGGCGCCGGCGTGCTTCGAGATCGAGCGAAAAAAAGCAAGCTGCGAACGCTTCCACTTCCCCGCGCAGCAATTGCTCCCAATAACTTCGCGCCGGCTCGTGTTCAGCGCGCCAGACTTCCGGCAAGCCGCGCTGCAATAGGGCTAGCGCGCAACTCCAGGCGAGAGGAGGAGAAAAGTTCGTTTCGCGCAGGCGGGTAAAAAAGGCAGCCTGAATCTGCTCTACGCTCGCGCTTTCATCAATCCCGATCTGCTCGGCGGCCCAGCGACGCAGAGCGGGCGGCAGCTTGTCAGAGCCAGTCGTCATAATCCTCGCCCGCTTCCGCCCCGGGATCAAAGCGATCGAGAAACTCCTGTAGATGCAGCCGATGACGCTCAATGGCGTCCGCTTCGCCGAGTTCCATCGCTTGTTCGAATCCGTCCAACATCTGCGCCAACTGGTGTCGCTCGAGTTGGCCCAGTTCCTGATACAGCCGTTCCGCACGGCGCAACAAAAAGCGATTGGCGGTTTCCTCTCGCGGGTGCCTTTTCAGCTTTTCCATCTCGGCCACCGCCCGGCCGACGTCCTGCTGCGAAAGGCCGCGAGCATGACGCGTGACGACGTGCGCAACCTTCTGCCCCGTCTCTACGACCGTGGCCTCGGCCTCGAGAATGCCGTTGAGATCGTAAGTGAAGCGAATATCAAGCTGCTGGCCAGCCGGTCCGCTGGGGATGCCCTGCACGATGAATTCACCCAAGTAAAGGTTGTCCTCCACGCGACGGGCCTCGCCCTGGTAGAGCTTGACTTCGACCACGGTCTGGTTGGGCTTTGTCGTGGCGACGCGTTCGACGCGACTGACGGGAATCGTCGTATTGCGGTTGATGATCGGCAGAAAGTAGCCGGCGCGCCGTTCCGTGCCGAATTGTTTGCTGATCTCGACGCCCAGCGTGAACGGACAGACGTCGGTTACCACCACGTCCTTCAAGCCCTCGTTTTTGGCGATCAGACCGGCCTGGACGGCCGCGCCCAACGCCACCACCTGATCCGGATTGAGCCGGCGGCGCGGCGCCTTGCCGAACAGGCGCGTGACGGCGTCGCTCACGGCCGGCATGCGCGTGGCGCCGCCGACCAGGATGATCTCGTCGAGGTCTTCGCGATTGAGCCGCGCGTCGGCCAGCACGCGGCGAATCGGCAATTCCACCCGCGCCAGGATGTAATCGGTCCAGGTTTGGAACTGCTTTCGCTCGACGGCGACCTCGGCGGAACTCTCTTCGAGCCGCCCTTCCCGATCGGGCATGCGAACGACGGCGGAATCGTGCTGCGAGAGCCGGCGTTTGGCCAGTTCGCATTGCTGCAACAGCCGGCCGACCATGCGGGGCGATTCGAGCTCGACCCGCTCGAACTGCAGTCCGTCTTGTTCCAGCAGCCGGGCGGCCATCGCCCGCGTGAAATCCTCGCCGCCCAGAAAGCTTTCGCCCGAGGAGGCGCGGACTTCCAAGGCGCCTTCGAACAATTCCACGAGCGAAACGTCGAACGTGCCGCCGCCGAGATCGAACACGAGGAACAGCTTGTCCTCGTCCGTCTCGTGTAATCCGTAGGCCACGGCGGCCGCCGTGGGCTCGTTGACAATGCGCTCGACCTTCAGGCCGGCCATTTGTCCGGCGTGTACCGTTGCCTTGCGCTGCTGGTCGTTGAAATACGCCGGAACGCTGATCACGGCTCGTTCGACGGGCCGGCCGAAGCACGCTTCGGCGTCCTGCTTCAGCGATCTCAGCACGAGACTCGAGAGTTCTTCGGCCGTGAACTGACGGCCGCCCAATTCGGCGCGCCAATCGGCGCCCATGCGCCGCTTGAACAGCGATGCGCAACGGTCCATGCGGACCGCTTGCAATTCTCTGGCTGCGCTTCCAACCAACACCGCCCCGTCTTCATCAATGCCGACGACCGAGGGCGTGAGCGTTTCGCCCAGCGCGTTCGCTATCACGCGCGGCCCGTCGTCCTCCATACAGGCGACGAGCGAGTTCGTGGTTCCCAGATCGATGCCAACAATTGGATCCATAAGCCTCAGCCAGCACTTGCCCGGGCCGAGCGCGCTGGCATGCGTGCTGCGCGGCCTCGGCGGCCTTCTACATGGGAGACAAAGAATCACACGGCACGGTTCGCCGCCGCGATTACTTGATCTGCCGAATCTTGATGTTGCGATAGCAAACCGG
This sequence comes from Pirellulales bacterium, assembly GCA_035547635.1. GTDB lineage: Bacteria > Planctomycetota > Planctomycetia > Pirellulales > JAICIG01 > JAICIG01. The sequence goes on along the minus strand of DASZUP010000934.1, from coordinate 10,064 downwards.
GTTGCCGTGATCTTGCAGACAGATGTGGCCGCGGGTCGGCTTGCCGAAGTTCGGCATCTTGGCGAACTTGCTCTTGGCGACCCGCTCGTCCCAGTCCTGGCTGCCTTTGACGAACTCGTAGTATTTCACGCCGTTCATGTAGGTCGCACACTTCTCGGGAGTGATCAAGATCCGCACCTGGTTCCATTCGCCGGCCGGCTTGGTGGCGTCGACTTCCGGCTTGTAGAGTTGATAGAGCCAGCCGGCCAATTGCGGGTCGTGCCCGTCCTTGTTGTCCTGGATCTGGATTTCCGGTCCGGTATGCCAGGGCGCGCCCCCGTCCTCGGTGACGTGAAACATCAGCCCGCTATTGCCGGCCGGCGAGATTTTGTATTCCAGCGACAGTTCGAACGCGCCGTATTCGTCCTTGGTGACGATGTCTCCGGCGCCTTTTTCCGACCGGCACAGTGCGCCGTGTTCGACTTTCCACCCGGAACTGACTTTGTCCTGCTTGTAATTCCGCCAGCCATCCGTCGTTTTGCCGTCGAACAGCAGCTTCCAGCCCGCCTGCTGCTCCTTGTCGGTCAGCGTATTGGGCTCGGCTTTCGGAGCCTCGGCCCGGAGAAGGCCGGCGCCGGCCAACGGAAGAACGAAACACAAACAGGCGGCCAGACGGCGGAAGAACATGGCGGAACTCCGCGGGCGAAAAACGGAACGGGTTGCACGGAAGTTCCTATGATACTTGGCTGAATCGCCAGGGAAAGCGCCAGCGGAAAAACCTCGCGCCCCAGCGGAGCAGCGCAATAAAAATCGGCGCCCGCTCGAAGTGAAGAACTCGGGGTTCATTCACTGCGGCGGGCGCCGACAGGGCGTCCCTCCTGGACCGCTTAGCCTCGGCGTCGCGTCGTACGCGAGGCCGCTTTATCGACGTCTGAGTCGTAATGCTTTGCGTTTTCGGCGCTCCACTTCGGATCGCCAAAATTCGGCCAATGATCCTTGTCGAAGCCCGGCGCGTTCGACAACCGATCCTTGTCTGCATTAAAGATCAGACAGTCCTTCTTATTCTTGGCATCGTACGAGAACTTCACGGCGTCCCACGGCACGGCGAAGAACTTGTCGCCAATACCGAGGAATCCGCCGAACGACAGGGCCACGTAGCGCACCTTGCCGTCGTCAACGTTGATAACAATGTCTTCTACGTTGCCGACCTTCTCGTTCTCGTCGTTCTTGACTTCGATGCCCTCCACCTGGCTAGCGCGACGCAACGTGGCCGAAGCGACGTTTCGATCTTCTCGGCCGGCGGCTTTGCGGTTCGCATCGCCGTTCTTGTCGGTCCTGGCCTTCACGTCTACATCCACTTTGGCCCGATCAGAATGCACGGTGTAATGCTTGTGCACCTGGTCCGCCCAATGCGAATCCGCGAAGTTCGGCCAGTGATCCTTGTCAAAGCCCGGCGCGTTCTTAAGGCTCTCCTTCGTCACGTCGAGTTCCAGGAACACTTCGTCATCGTCGTCGGCGTCGCGCCGCACTTTCATCGCATCCCAGGGCACGGCAAACAATTTGTCGCCGACCCCGAGAAACCCGCCGTAATCAAGGGCCGCGTAGCGCACGCGGGCCGGATGCTCGAGGTCGACCATCAAGTCCTTGACGTCGCCCAGTTCCTCGCCTTTTGCATTGCGCACGTTCATCCCCAGAATGTCCTGGGCGCGCAATACCGTGTAATTTCCTCCTCGCTTCTCCGTTGCTTCAGCGTCGGCTCCGTAAGCAGACCACGCAGGACCGACCAGGCCCAACGTTAAGACTGCAGCGGATGTGATCCACCAGGTTCGCATAATGACTCTCCTTCTGCGTTCTATGTTTTGCCCTGTGACGATACGACGTCTGGCGCCGCGCACCTGTTGCAGGCGTCAGCGGACCTGAAAAGCAACAAGCATGCCAAAGCTCGCAGTTGCCGTTTGCGGATGCAAAGCAAGGTGCTATGAGCTGCGCCGGCTCTTAAACGTTCGTCGCGCCGGAAGCAGCCTTGCGAAACGCCTTGCAGATTCGGAAAGGCGTTGAACACGGCGGGAGCAGATTTCTGCAGCGTTGCGCGACGGGGCATGTAGAACCAGCCGATCCGGACGGCCAGTTCCCTCCCGGATGGCGCCCACAAGGATCGCCTGGCGATCACTCCGGACGCCTAACGACCTTTACTTGCCGGTGGCGCCGCGAGATTGTTGCAACGAGGCGCCGAACGCTTGGAAGCCAGACTGCTCGCTGGGAATCGAAAGGGGGCGGGCGGCGCGGCCCCCAATCGCTCGCGCTGGTCGACCGACAGCCAAGCCTTTTCTAGCCGTTTTGAAGTTTTTTCCAGGCGCGCGGCCCACGGCTTCCATGCTTGCTGTGCAGACAACCGGCCGTCGCAAGGCGTCACACGCGGACGGCGAGAAACGGAACGCGCAAGCGAGTGCGCGAAACCGGAGCTGCCGGCGCACGCCGAAGCTGCGTTGAACGGCCCGCCACCGTGCAAGCGGCGCGGGCTCAACGAGAAACAGACACCCCGCGCTCCGCCGGCGACGCGAGGCGGCCTGGCAAGCACTCCGTCCATCATCGCCGCGCACGGGGAAAGCTTGGCGAAAACGAATGGGTTACCTGGGCGCCAGCACGGCGGTGATGCGTTTCCCCTGCTGGCTGGGCGCCGATTCGATCTTGCCCACGTCTTCGAGGCTGTCGATCACCTGTTTGATGACTCGCTGCCCCTCTTCGATATGGGCCAGCTCGCGGCCGCGAAAGACCACGGAGACAATGACCTTGTCTTTGTGCATCAGGAATTCGCGGGCGTGATTGACTTTGACTTCAATGTCATGCTCGCCCGTCTTCGGACGAACGCGAATTTCCTTCAGCTTCGTCTGATGCGTGTGCGTTTTGTGCTGCCGCTTCTTTTGCTGATACTTGAACTTGCCGAAATCCATGATTCGGCAGACGGGCGGGCGCTCGTTCGGCGCCACTTCGACCAGATCCAAATCGGCCTCGCGGGCGGCAGCCAAGGCCTGTTCGGTGGGCATGATGCCCAATTGTTCCCCTTCCGCGGAAATGACGCGGACCGGCGTGATGCGGATCTGTTCGTTGATCCTCTGTGACCTTTCGATCGCTGTCGTCCTCCCAAATAACTTCGTAACGGGTAAGCCCCTACAGTTTGTTTCGCATGCCGCCCCGGCCCCTGCCGGCGTTGCGGAACACGTCAGTATCAGCACGCCGCATACCATCCGTCAATCATTTTTCTTGATGGAACGCGGCTCGCCAGCATCCACAAATCTAGCACGTCCGGCGGATTTCGGCACGCTTTCCATGCGGCCTCCCAGCGGCCGGGAATAGGATTCCGCAGCGTCGGGCTCAACCGCTCCACCGGGGGCGTCAATATTCATTCTCCTGGCCGCCCCCGGCCGCCAGGCCGACGTTCGGAGGCGGAACCGCCTGGCGAATCGTCTTGGCGTCGATCTCGGACCGCAGCTTGGCAACGGCGGAGGCGACCGGCATGGCGCCCAGGTCCCCCTTGATCCGGTCCCGGACCGAGACCGTGCCGCCCGCCGCATCCTTCTCTCCAATCACGAACATGTACGGTACAAGCTTGAGTTGGGCATCGCGAATTTTTGCGCCCAGCTTTTCGGAACGGTAGTCGCCCGTGACGCGGAACCCAGCTTCTTTGAGTTGCGTCTCGACGCCGCGGGCATACTGCTCCGACTTCTCACTGACGATCAGCACCCGTACCTGCTCCGGCGCCAGCCACAAGGGGAACGCACCGGCGAAATGCTCGATCAGCACGCCGATAAACCGTTCCATCGACCCGAGCGGCGCGCGGTGAATCATCACCGGACGGTGCGGCGTATTGTCGGCGCCGACGTATTCCAATGCGAAGCGCTCCGCGCTGGGCAGATTGTAATCAAGCTGCACAGTGCCCAATTGCCACTCTCGGCCCAGGCAGTCGGCGACCACGAAATCGGCCTTCGGGCCGTAGAAGGCCGCCTCGCCCTGCTCGACCTCCATCTGCGGCAGATTCATACTGCGGCAGACTTCCTCCAGCGCCTTCTCGGCGCGGTCCCAGCTCTCTGCGCTGCCGACGTACTTGTCGCTGTCCGGATCGCGAAAGCCGAGCCGCACGCGGTAATTGGTCAATCCAAGCACCGTAAGCACGTGCTGGGTCATCTCCAGGCAACCGCGAAATTCGTCGGCCACCTGCTCCTCGGTGCAGAACAGATGAGCATCGTCCTGGGTGAAACCGCGGACGCGCGTCATGCCGCCCAGTTCGCCCGACTGCTCGTAGCGATAGACCGTGCCGAACTCGGCCAGCCGCACCGGCAAATCCCGATAGCTGCGCGGCTTTGATTTGTAGATCATGATGTGGTGCGGGCAGTTCATCGGCTTGAGCAGGTATCGCTCTTGCTGCCGGCTCCAGTTTTTCAATACGCCCAGCTTGGTCTCCAGCGGCGCCGCAAGGTCGTAGTCGGCGTCGAAACCGGCCAGTCGCGCAGCCTCGATCAACCTGGTTTCGCCTTCAGCAGTCAGGTCGTGTTCGGTCGAGCCGTCGTTGACGTCGAGCTTGCGAGTCAGGTAGTCGATGACTTGCCCGGCATCGTGGCCGAAGATCGGCATGAACTGCGAATCGCGATAGTACGGAAAGTGGCCGCTGGTCTCGTACATTTCCACGCGGCCGATGTTGGGCGTATAGACCGGTTCGTAGCCGCGTTTGAACAACTCGTCGCGCACGAAGGCTTCCAGCAGCCCGCGCACGATCGCCCCCTTGGGCAGCCACAGGATCAACCCCGAACCGACCAGGGGGCTGGTGGCGAACAATTCCAACTGGCGCCCGAGCACGCGATGATCTCGGCGTTTGGCCTCTTCGACCATTCGCAGATATTCTTCCAGTTCCTGCTTGCTGAACCAGGCGGTGCCGTAAAGCCGCTGCAACTGCTGACGCGACGCGTCGCCTTTCCAATACGCGCCGGCCACGGAAAGCAGCTTGAATTCGCCAATGCTGCCGGCGCTGGGCACGTGCGGACCGCGGCACAAGTCAAGGAACTCGCCTTGGCGATAGAATGACAGCGTCTCCTGATCCGCCAGGCCGGTTTCAATGTGCTCTACCTTGAGCGGCTGCTCCAACCCCTGGCAGATCTCTACCGCTTTGGCGCGCGGTTCGACGAGACGCTCAAACGGCTCGTCCGCCTTGACGATCTTGGCCATTTCCGCCTCGATCGCTGCAAAGTCCGTTTCGCTCAGCGAACGATCCAGCCCGCCAATGTCGTAATAGAAGCCATGGTCGGTAGTGGGCCCAAAGGCCAACTGCACGCCGCCAAACAACCGCATCACCGCTCGAGCCATGACGTGTGCGCACGAATGTCGCATCACGCCCAGCGCCTCGGGATCCTTTTTCGTCAACAACCGCAACGAGACTTCGCCGCTGGCAGGCAACTGAAAGTCGATGCCCACCGTACGGCCGTCGACCTGCGCGGCGAGCGTGGCTTTGGCCAGTCGCGGGCCGATTTCCTGCGCCACGTCGATCACGCGGACTGGTTCTGAGTATTCGCGTACGCTCCCGTCGGGCAGCTTGACTTTCAGCATGATGCTCCAGGTTCTGTCTTAATCACGACCCATGGCCGCCAAGGTCGGCGTCGATACAAAGGACGCCCGGGCAACCCCCTGCGGCACGCAAAGTATAAGCACTTCGAGGTTTGGGGCAAGAGAAGGTGGAACTCAATAAGCAACCCACGCGACGGCGACAAGCGGCTCCTGAGATGCGTCGGGCCTTCAATCTCGCTCTCCCCCTTCCCACAAGATGCCGACCGCGGCGGCAAGGTTTAAGGCCGCCGTTTCAATCCGCAGGATCCGCCGGCCGAGGCGAACTCGCCGCCACCCGTGCTCCTCGGCCAGAGTTAGCTCTTCAGCGGTCCAGCCCCCTTCAGGACCAATGGCGGCTTGTACGGCGGACGCAGAGTCAATGCCGGCGCTACGCAATGGAATTGGGCTGGCCGGATCCGCAACCAACCGAAGCTCCGCGGCGGCAGGCCGCTCGCGGCAATGTTCGCCCCATGCGCGGCTCGGCTCAATTTCCATCAAGTGGTTGCGGCCGCATTGCTTGCAGGCCTCGATGACCGCACGTCGCAAGCGGGCCAAGGCCTTGTCGACGGGCTGCGCAACTCCGCGGGCCGTTTCCAGCGGAACCAGACGCGTAACGCCCAACTCCACGGCCTTTTCCACGAGCCAACGCTGTCGGTCCCCCTTGGGCAAGGCCACGGCCAACGTCAGTTCGTGCGGCAGTTCCCGATCGACTTCCGAACGACCCAGAATGAGCAATTCCGCCTCGGTCCGCCCCAGCCGTTCTACGCGGGCGGAAAACTCGGCGCCGCTGCCATCAAACAACGTCGCCTGCTGGCCGACCTTGGCTCGCATCACGTGCAGGAGATGATGCGCCTCATCGCCCGACACCACCGCCCGGTCGCCGACGATGGGAGTTTCTACATAGTAACGGTCGGCCATAAGGCGCCTTTCGCGGCGAGCGAGCCGGCGAAGAGCTTGGCTCCGGCCGGCCGCGACCGGCTTGCAGCCGCGCTGCTGGCAGCGCAACAGCCCCCCCAATGTGATCGCCAGCAGCGCCGCCCTGTGGCCGTTTACGGGTAAGCCAAAGTTGAAGGGAGCATTTTACCGATTAGACGGAAAATAGCGAACTGCCGATGGAGGCAAACGCATCAAGCGTTGCTTATTCGGCAAGCCCGGCGAGTCGCTCTCAACCGCTCGCGCCGCGGCCGTTCGGTTAGGCGCCGTCGATTCAAGGCCGGAGAAGGATCCGATGTATTTACGCTACTGGGGTTTGCGCGAACAGCCTTTCGTTCCCAGACAAGATCCGCAAGCCTATATTGCCAGCGCGCCGCACGAAGAGGCGCTGGCCCGACTGCAATATGTCGTTGAATCGAGACGCCGCCTGGGCTTATTGCTGGGAACCCCCGGCAGCGGCAAGTCGCTGACGCTGGCCGTCTTCGGGCGGCAGTTACGGACGCTGCCTGGCCAAACGGTCCGACTGAATCTGCAAGGGCTCTCGCCGCATGAGTTCTTGTGGCAGCTTGCGGCGCGGTTGAGCCTCTGTCCGGAGCGCGCGTCCGGGCCGTTCGAACTATGGCAGGCCCTCGCCGACCGGCTGACGGAAAACCATCGGCAACAGTGGACCACCGTTGTCCTGCTGGATGACGCCAACCTGGCCCCTCGAAAGACTTTGGAGCAGGTCGTACGCCTGGCCCGCTCCGAGCCGATTTGCCCCAATCGGCTGACAATGATCGTGGCCAGCCAACCGAACATCAAGGATTTGGGCCGGGAGCTGTTGGAGCTGGCAGAACTGCGCATCGATTTGGGAACGTGGGAATTGGCCGATACGGAGCACTTCATCAGCGCCTGTCTCGCCCGGGCGGGTCGAAATCAGAAAGATTCCGTTTTTCAGCCCGAAGCTTTGCTGCGTTTGCACGAATTATCCCAAGGAGCCATCCGTCGCGTGGCCCAGTTGGCCGACCTGGCCCTGCTGGCCGCGGCCGGTAGCAAGTTGCAGCAGATCGATGCCCACACGGTCGAGGCGGTTTACGAGGAGTTGGGCGTCATGGACGCCTGCGTCTCGGACGTCCAGCGTTCTGGCTCCGAGTGGCTGAAAGCCCAGGCGGTCTAGAGGTGGTCTAGCATTGATGAGGCTGCGCCCTAAAATGAATGATCCTATTGGATTGCCTCCTACGGATGTTCAAAATGGCAAAAGCCTCTCCCAGCGCTGAGTCAAGCGCGGCCGTGCATGCACCGGACCAGATCGAAATCGATCTGAAGGATCCGTTTCTGGCGGCATTCCTGGCATGGCTGATTCCTGGCGCAGGGCACTGGTATCAAGGCCGCCGGCATAAAGCAATTCTGTTCTTCGTCTGGATTCTGGGCACGTTCGTGTTTGGACTGTACCTGGGCGAGGGACGCGTGGTTTACGCCTCCTGGCGCGATGGCGATCGCCGCCTGCCTTATCTTTGCCAGGTAGGCGTCGGCTTGCCCGCCATGCCCGCTTTGATCCAGGCGGCGCGCAAGACCCCGCTGAACTTCGGCGTTTATGAGAACTTCATGGTCCCGCCTGAGATCTCGGGCGAAGTCGATTCGCTCGATTCCGTTCAGAAGCGCCTGAACCGCTATTGGGAGCTGGGAACGGTGTACACGATGATCGCCGGCCTGCTGAACATTCTGGCGATCTACGATGCCTGGGGTGGTCCCGCGCTTGCGGCGCCTGCCTCGGAGACCAAAGAAGAAGGAGAAGACGACGAAGGGGGCGATGACGGTACGGGCAAATCGAAAGGAGACGGCCACTGATGCTTGCAGACGTCCTCTTCGCGCAGATGGGACCGGCCGTCCTGCTGGGAACGCGCATCAACACGCTTTGGTACGCGCTGCCGTTGATCGTCGCCGTCAGCGTCGTCTATTCCGCCACTCGCCATGAAGCCATGGAGGCGATTCTCGCCGGCGCCGTCCGCATCGGCGCCTGGATCGGCGGGTTCATGCTGGTTGTTTTTGCCGTTCTGTTCGGCGTTTCTTCGCTGCTTTAACGCTCGGGCTTGCCGTGGCGGCCAGCGGCGACCTGCTAGGGCGCCCCGCCTTCCGCCTTTGCTTTTTTCAGTTTTCAGCCGGAAGCCATGTCGGACGACGTCGATTCAAACGCCGAAACCGAAACTCGCTCCGCGAACCTGCCAGACGCCGGCAGCCGCATCTGGCAGACGCTCCGCCCGCCGTTGGAACAGGCGGCGTTGAACCTGCGGGTCTGGCTGCCCGTCTTGAGCACGCCCGATATGAAAGGGCGGCAGGTAAAATACCGCGCTCGAGAAAGCAGGGTCGGGCTGAAATGGCAGCTCGCCCTGCCTAAGCAGTGCTGGCAGTGCGGCAAGCCAGACGGGTTGGAACGCCGCGAAACCAATCAATCTTTGCGCTGCTTCGACAATCCCGTAGCCATCGTCAGCGGATCATTTGGTTCTGCACTGCTGCTGCTGTTGGTCTGGGTCTTCGCCCCTTGGGAGTGGCCGCTGAAACTGGCGCTGCTGCTGATGATCGGCGGCAGCGTGCTGCTGTTTATCAAGAGTTGGAAAGAGCGGGTGCGAATCGCTATTTGGACGTGCGCTGAACACGCCGCGGAGTTGCCCTCTTGCAACTTTGCGGTCAACGAGGACGAGCTGCACTTGTTCGTTCCAAGCGAATCACTGGCGGAAACGGCGCGAACTCAACTGCAGGCCGCGCGGCGTGGGGAAACAGCCGCGCCAACTCCTAAAGCCAAGAGCGAAGCGTCCGGATCGGCGCCGTCAAACAACCAGGCGGCCCCCAGTTCGGCGCCAGCGCCTCGAACCGAGTTGCCGCCACTGAAGCTCGACGGAGATGCGGCCGAAGCGCCTGCGTCCGCGGGCATTCCTCCTCTACCTGGCTCACCCACTGGCTCGCGAACCGAGTTGCCGCCGCTGAAGCTCGATGGCGATAAAGCCGAAACGCGCGAGTCAGCCGACACTCCGCCTCCGTCGGGCTCACCGCCCGGCCTGGGATCCGAGTTACCGCCGCTGAAACTCGCCGGCGATGACGATGAGCCCGCTTCGTCTTAACTTCGCGGCCTTTGCGTAGCGTTGGGCCCTCTCCGGCGTGGCCTGTATCCACGCTACCTAGGGCGCCGCCATTTCTCTTGCAGCGCATCCTCGATCTGGCGCAGCGATCCCGCGGGCGCCCCGGACCCGGACGAACCGCACGCCTGAACGGACGCGGACCGGCGCATGGGTTGCTGGCGTGCTCATGCAGCGCGCAAAAAAAACCCGCACCGGGCTGGCTGACCCGGGCGGGTTTCTTTTTTGTCAATTTAGTAGCTGCCGACAAAATTGCCGGCCGATCCCAAGATGCACAAGGACCGTCTCCACATTTTGAACGCACGAATGTCACCACTCGATGCGTTAAGAATCCTTAGAAAGGAGGTGATCCAGCCGCAGGTTCCCCTACGGCTACCTTGTTACGACTTAGTCCCAATCGCGGAGTTCATCTTCGGCGCTTACCCCCTTGCGGTTGGCGCGGCGACTTCG
>DASZUP010000933.1:0-5355 GCA_035547635.1 Pirellulales bacterium | reverse complement strand
CGGTTGACGCCGCGAGCAATGCCAAAGCCCGCCAGCATGCCGCCCACGGAACCGCAAGCGCCTAGCAACAGCAGCCCCAGGCCCATCAAGTCCGCCCAGCGCTGACTCTCGTCGCTGGTGACTTTGACGATCTGCCGATGGTATTCCACATACTCGTGGGCCGGCTTGAACACTTCCTTCTTGGCCATGTCGTCGATCAACTGCAACGAGCCGTGAGAGTATTGCAGCGTTTGCGCTTCGGCGGACTCCTGAGTCCGCTCGTGGAGCTTTTCAAACTGCACGCGCTCGTGCACGCGTTCAAAAAAGTGCTCGCACCCTCGCGCCAGGTCGGCGATCTTGCGACTCTCTTCATCCGTCCGAGCAAACTCGCGAGCCTTGTCCAGGTCTCGCTGCGTCTTGTCTCGCAGTCCGCGAATTGCATCCAGATAAGAACGGTCCCCCGTTCGCAGAAACTCGCGCAACTGGTCGCTGACGTCGCGCATCTTGATTTCCAGATCTTCGGCCGCGAGCATGCTGGCCACGTCCATCGCCATCAGGTCGGAGTTGTGCTTCTGCAGCGTGTGGATGTACCACGCAGCGACAATACCGATGGCGAGCAGCAACAGGCTGACCCCTACCATAGGAGCCGTCATGCGCAGGATGAATCGAGCGTTCATGCGTCGGTGGATAAACCGTCTGTACAAGTCCTGGCCGTAATGACCCGCTTTTGGCCAACGGCTCGCCGGAAACGTGCGTGACTCAGACCAACCGTTCATTTTATCGTACCAACATTTAGCACGCTTTTCAGCCCAAACGACGGGACGCGCAGCCGATCTTGCCGATAAATCAGCGAATATCGCCAGCGCCAGCAGCAAACCAGAGACCGGCCGGAAGACAAAAGGCCCTGGAGTCCTGCATCGGACCCCGCAAAAGAGAGGCCATTTCAGGGGAACGGCGCCGCCGGATTATCGCGCCGCAATTCGACGCGGATGGTCGTCTGGCCCGACAGTTAGGTCTTCGGCGGGGCGTCGGACGCGGGCTTCTCAGCCGGGGCCGCCGGCTTGGGAGACATGTCGTACAGTCGCAGCGTGTTATCGAAATGCGCTACGGCAAGCTGCAGCCCGTCAGGATGCAGCGCCATGTCGCGCGCGACGGCCGGCAGCTTGAACTCAAAAAACGGCTCCGGGGCGTCGGGCTTAAAGAACCACAATGCGCCGGCTCCGCGGCCGCCCGCGGAGGCCGCGATGAAGCCGGCCGGATGAAAGGCGACGGACCAGGCGACGCCTTGGAAGTCCTTCTTGGGCCGCAGCACCTGCTTGCGTTCGCCCGTCTTCCAGTCGAACAGCGCAATCACGGCGTTGCCGACGCCCGCAAACGCGTTGGTGACGTCGGTAATTCCGGCCGCGGCCACCCAGTTGCCGTCAGGGCTGACGGCAAACCCGCGCGCCCCGCCGATATCGGCGCGGAACGTCTTGTCGTATTTCCAGAGCAGCGACGCATCAAACTGCCGCACGGCTGCGCCGGTTGCCAGGTCCCAATCTTTGATCACGCCCTTGAGGTCCGCCGAAACGAGATGTCCGCTCGGATGAAACGCGACGTTATAGACGTGGCTCTCATGTCCGGCGAGTTCGCGGACCAGCTTGCCGTCGGCGACGTTCCAGAGGCGAATGAGCTGATCGTTGCCGGCCGTGGCCATCGTAGCGCCGTCAGCGCTGATTGCCACGGCCCGCACCCAGCCTTTGTGCGCATCAATGGTATACACCGGCGGTTGAGCGGTTTCAGCCGCATAGCGCCAGGCATTCACCTTGCCGGCATAGTCGCCGCTGCAGAGCAGTTCGCCTTGCGGCTGAAACGCCATGCCTCGGACCCAGCTCTGATGCCCGGCAAAGACGTCTTTCTTGTCTCCGGCAGCTTCCCAGCGCTCGATCAGCGCGTCGTGGGCGCCGGCGAATACGAACTTGCCCTGCGGGTCGATGCGGCAGGAAAACAAGGGCCGGTCGTGCTTGAACTCCTTCAATAACCGAATCTGCTTCGGATCCGCGACCGGCGGCGCGGGAGCCGCCGCGGGAGCAGGCGTCGCGGCAGCGTCTTTCGCCGCTGGACTTGCAGCAGGCGCAGGCTCAGCCGGAGCAGCGGGAGCGGCGGGTTTTGCAGGTTCATCGGCCATGGCCGTGCTCCTCGAGGGTTATGCCAGAAGTTCCGTGATCGCCGAGCCGGCCGGATCGCCCATCGGAATTGACCGGTTCACGCCCGGATAGTCGGCCGTCGAATCGACTCCAACCGCGCGGAGGTAAGTGTGGAACAGGTGCCGGCCATCCACTTCGCGATCGACGACCTCGGTGCCGTTGTCGTTGGTCTTGCCAATCACGGCGCCGTGCTGAATGCCGCAGCCGGCCATTGCCACCGACCAGGCTTTCGACCAGTGATCGCGTCCCAGTCCGGCGTTGATCTTCGGCGTGCGGCCGAACTCGGCCATCACGATCACCAGCGTCGTCTCCAGCATGCCGCGCTGGGCCAAGTCGTCTATCAGCGTGGCGAACGGCTTGTCGAACTCGCCGAGCTGCTCGATGTGGAAGTCGAAGTTCTCGAAATGCGAGTCGTAATTGGAGTGCGTCACCTTGACGCAGGTCATTCCCTGCTCCAACAATCTCCGGGCCAGCAAGCAGTGCCGACCGAAATCGTGCTTGCCGTATCGCTCCTGGTCCTGGGCGGACTCCTTGGTCACGTCGAATACGTCGGCCCGCTCCATCAACTGCAACGCCTGCTCGTAAGAGTACGCGTAGGCCTCGGTGTCGGCCGTGCGGCGCCGACGCGTGAACCGCTCGTTCAGCCGACGGCGAATGTCGTTGCGGGTCTTGTCCACCTCGGGCGTCAGGCCGTTGGGCCGCAGCAGGTTGGCCGGCGGCTGGCCGTCGACGCTGATCGCGCCGAACTTCGGCCCCAGAAACGCGGCGTCGGCCTTGTCCACGCCGCCGCCGCCCGGAAGAACGTGTACGAAGCCGGGCATCGTCGCGTCGGCCGGCGTCAGCAGCCGCGACGCCACCGAACCAAGCGTCGGATATTTCTGCGCGGGGCTGATCCGCCGCCCCGTCTCCATGAACACCTTGCCTTTGCCATGATCGTTTTCGGCCGTGTTGACGCCGCGGACCAGGCTGATGCGATGCATCTGCTGGGCGGTGTGCGGCAGCAGCTCGCTGATCTGCACGCCGGGAACCGAAGTGGGAATGGCCAGGAACGGGCCGCCCGTGTCCGTACCGGGCTTCGGATCCCACGTTTCCAACTGGCTGACGCCGCCGGCCATGAAGAAAATCAGCACCCGCTTCTGCTGGGTCTGCAGTTGCTCGGCGGCGGCCGGCCGCACCAGTTGGCTCAGCCCGGCCACATGTTCGAGCCCCAGATTGCCCAGCAGCCCCGAACCCGCCGCGCCGCCCATCAGGCCGGCCAACAGACTCCGCCGCGAGATCCGATGCTCCATGGATTGGCAGGCGTAACGGCAATCGCTCATGGCGAGTCCTTCTAATGATTGAAGCGGAATTCGTCGGAAGCCAACAAGGCCCAGGTCCATTCCTGCAATGCGGCCGGTCGATCTTTGGGGCGAGCCTGAAGGCTGGCGGTCAGCTCAGCCGTCTCTTCGGGCGTCGGCCGGCGCGTGAAAACGCTGAGAAACAATTCCTCTGCCGTCGCAGCCGGTTCCTTCAGCTTGTTCAAACGGTCGGCCAGGTTGCCCGGCTGCGGCGAAAGCCAGCTTCGCACCGTACCGCCATTGGACAGGAACAGGATCTGTTCGAGCGTGGCCTGGAAATCCTGCTCCGGCTGACCGGGCTGTCCGGCAAACGTGCTCACGAACGGCCTCAGGTTGCCGGCCAGGCGGCCGTACAAGGCCTGTTCGTTCAGTCCCGCGCCGAGCGCTGCCCGCTGCACGTCCGTCACCCCTACGGCCTGCATGACGGTCAGCGCCAATTGCTCGGCCGTGAGAGGCTTGAGCGGCGCCACGGCAAAGCTGTCGGCGGGCAGTTCATTGACGCCTTCGGGCAACTGGCTGCTCCGCTGATACGTCTGGCTCAACGCCAGCTCGCGCAACATCGCCTTGATGTCGTAGTTCATGGCCACGACTTGCTCGGCCAGCAGATCCAGCAGTTCCGGGTGCGAAGGCGGATTGCCGCTATGGTCCATATCGAGCGGATGCACCAGGCCGCGGCCCATCAGCAGCGCCCACAACCGATTGGCGATATTGCGATTGAAGGCGGCGGTTTCGGCCCGCGGCAGCGTCTCGGCCAGTTGTTCGCGGCGGCTGAACTTGGGCACCGGGCGCACGCCGTCGGCCGGGGCCACCGCATACTCTTGGCCCTTTTCGAACGTTGGCTCCTCAATCACCGCGTCGCCCGGCAAGTGCGGCTTGGCGTGCTGGTCGCCCGCTTCCGCGTCGAAGACCGACTTGAACACCACGTCCCCTTCGGCCTTCTCGCCTAACACCACAGGCTGCTTCTTGTCTTTCGGTTGGAACACGAAGCTGCGATTCAGGAAGGCGTATAAACCGTAGTAGTCCGCCTGCAGATAATCACTAATCAGCGGATGATCGTGGCACTGGGCGCATTGCATGTCGCGTCCCAGAAACAACCGGCCGACGTCGCGGGTCAGCAAATTGGCTTCGCTGTCCCGATCGAGAACGAACCGGGCCGCCGGACGCATGGCGGGGTCGCTGCCGTCGGCCGCCAGGATCTCGCGGACCAGCTCATTCCAAGGTTTGTTGGCGGCGAACGCGCGCCGCAAGTAGTCTTCCCACTCCGCTTGCGGAATGCGACTGGCAGGCCGCCGCTCCATCAACGCCACGTCGAACACGCGCTGCATCTGGCGAGTGTATTCCGGACTGTTAAGTAGCCGGTCGATCAGTTGCTGCCGCTTGATCGGCGAAGGATCGTCGAGAAACGCCTTGGCCTGGCCAATGGTCGGAATCGTCCCGGTCAGATCGAGATAAATCCGCCGCAGAAACTCGGCGTCATCCGCCGGGCCGGCCGGCTTGATCGACCGCGCCTCGCAGCCGGCGGAGATCAACTGATCGATCCGCTCGTGCAGCGGAGGAGCTCCTTCCGGCGGCGCCGCCTGGAGTTGAGCGGCGACAACCCCTTGGGCTGCCAGCAAACCGGCAAGCATGGCCCAGGGCCTGGCAAATAGAAACAAAGAACGCAGTGGCAGGCTTCGCATACTAGTTCGGCCCCTGTCGAGGAAGGCGGGGAAGCTCGGAGAGCGAACTAAAAATATTGGCGGGTCTGCCAACCATTCTTAAGCCTTCTGGAAGCGCAAGCAATAGAAATAGATGAAAAATCTTTGATGCATCTCGCGTGCTAACCGCCCGTTCGGCGGGATTGGGGCGAAACG
>DASZUP010000932.1:0-13036 GCA_035547635.1 Pirellulales bacterium | reverse complement strand
TAGTTGCTGCAAAAGCGCTTGATTGCCGGATCCTCGCCCTTTTCATCGGCGGCATACGGCGGCCCGGCGATCGTCAGCACGCCGGGCAGGGCCAGGCGAGGATCGGCAAAGCCGTCCGGCAACTGCAATTCTCCGCTCAGTTCGTGCGGCAGCTCGCGCCGCGCCTCGCCCGCCGCCGCAATGGCGACCTTCGAGCCTTCGTTCAAGCGGCCGCCGGAATAATCAAGCGTGTCGATCGTGGTGCAGGTCTGAAAGTGCAGATCGCGTTTCCAATCGACGCGCTGGAGCAGATGCTTGAAGAAAGCGGGGATATCGTGAATGTCCAGCTCCGGTTGGTCTTCGTGCGCCACGATCAGCAGGTACTTGGCCAGCGACATCTGCCCTTGGCCAAGAATGGCGTTGGCTTGCGTCAGCAGTTCCTGCGGCTGGCGGCGCGGCGCGTAAGGCACATACCGTTCGCTACCGACGGCCAACAGCAGCGGATGCACGCCGGCCGCATCGACGGCGTGTACCGCCCGCACGCCGGGGACGACGGTCGGAATCACCGGACCGGTCAACTCGTGTACGAACTGGCCGAAGGCCGTGTCTTCCTGCGGTGGCCGGCCGACGACGGTAAACGGCCAGATGGCGCCCGTGCGGTGGTAGACGCGTTCGACGACCAGCACGGGAAAATCGTGAACCAGCGAATAGTAGCCCAGGTGATCGCCAAACGGGCCTTCGGGCAATTGCCGCTCGCTGTCGATGTAGCCGGTGATGCAGAAGTCGGCGTCGGCCCAGAGAGCCGAATGGCCCGGCCGTTCTACAAGCCGGATTCGCCGGCCTCCCAACGCGCCGGCAAAGGCGATTTCCGGCAAGCCCTCGGGCAGCGGCATCATGGCGGCCACCGTCATGGCCGGCGGACCGCCGACAAAGATGCTGACTCTCAACTTTTCGCCGCGGGCAATCGCCGCGGCATGATGCACGCCAATGCCGCGATGAATCTGATAGTGCAGGCCGACTTCCTTATCTTGCTGGTACTGATTGCCCGCCAACTGCACGCGATACATGCCCAAGTTTGACCGCTTCCAGCCCGGCCGCTCGACGTCTTCCGTATAAACCTGCGGCAAGGTGATGAACGGCCCGCCGTCTTGGGGCCAGCAGACGATACGAGGCAAGGCCGAGAGTTTGATTTCATGCTCGAGGACCGGACCGTGAGAAACGCGGCGCGGCAAGGCGTGCAGCCCGGCGCGGGCGGCGCCGAGATACTGCCAAGGCCGGCGGCCGAATTGGCTCGGGTCGACTTTCAAGGCGACCAGCTTCTGCACATCGTCGAGCGTATCGCGGAACATGTACCGCACGCGCTCGATCGAGCCGAACAGGTTGCTGACCAGCGGAAACGCGCAACCCCGAACATTCGTATACAAAATCGCCGGACCGCCGGCCTGATAGACGCGGCGCTGGATTTCGGCGACTTCCAAATACGGATCGACCGGCGCATCGACCCGCACCAGCCGCTTCGAGGCCTCGAGATCTGCGACGCACGCTTGTAACGAACGATAACCCATCCGCGATTCTAATGCTCTTACTTATGGCAGCCGCCGCGGCGCAGGCAACGCAACGGCATGATCAAGCATTTTTTTATGGGGATCGGGAGATGCGGAGGAGATGAGGGGATTCTCAGGAAAGAGTCTCTGGTCGTCATCCCCTGATCTCCTCCGCATCCCCCGATCCCCTTTCCAAAAACCAGCCGGCAACCTCTCCCCTGACCGCCCGCCCCGGCCCGTCAAAGTAACGTACCTTTGTCAAAGGTTTTACGATAGGACGGCCGCCGGGATTTGACAGTCGATCTCGCAGGGCCGATGATGGACGGCGCTAAGCGCGTTTTTCCGGCAAGATCCGCCCATCTCCGACGAAATCCTATCAACGCGGTCGAGGGCGGCCGAACAAAAAGGAGCCTGCCGGCAATGACATTCGTCTTTCTCATCTGCGCCGCCATCGGCGGTACGGTGCTGGTTTTTCAGTTCGTGCTGGCTTTGATCGGCCTGGAACACGTGGATCTTCCCGACGACTTGCCGCACGACATTGGTCACGATTTCGACCACGACATGCAAACGCATGACGGTGGCGATTCGAGCGACGGCGGGGCCCATCACAGTTGGTCGTTTCTGAGCGTTTTGACGTTTCGCACGGTTATCGCGGCCATGACGTTCTTCGGGTTGATCGGGCTGGCAGGCGACTCAGCCAGCCTGCCCTTTCCGCTGACGCTCGGCCTGGCCGCCGGAGCCGGCTTGGCCGCAATGTACATCGTACATTGGATCATGTTGTCGCTGCACAAGCTGAAAGCCGACGGCACGGCGCGAATCGAAAGATCCGTGGGAAAGGCCGGGACTGTGTACTTGCGCATTCCCGCCCACAAGGCCGGCGCCGGCAAGGTCCATATCAACTTGCAAAATCGCACCATGGAATACGAAGCCATGACTTCGCAAGGCGACCTGCCCGTCGGGGCCAAGGTGGTCGTCATCGGCGTTATCGGACCGGACACCGTCGAAGTCGAGCTCGTTCCCGAACCTCAAAGGTCTGCTCATGTTTAACCCCGCGGCGTTCTCTCCCGTGCTGCTGGCCCAATTCCCGTCGACGACCGGCGTGATCATTATCATCAGCCTGGTCGCGCTGTTGATCATCGTGATGATGTTCCTGCTGCAGTTGGCCACGCGTTTCAAGCGCTGCCCGAGCAACCGCGTGCTGGTGATTTACGGCAAGGCGGGCGGCGGCGAGGTGTCGCACTGCATCCACGGCGGCGCCGCGATGGTCTGGCCCCTGATTCAAGACTACGCCTGGCTGAGCTTGGAGCCGATCCAGATCGAGATCCCGCTGCGCGGCGCGCTCTCGGCGGAAAACATCCGCGTCAACGTGCCCAGCGTGTTTACCGTCGCCATCGGCACCACGCCCGAAGTGATGCACAACGCGGCGATCCGCCTGCTCGGCTTGGACACGCAGCACGTCAAGGAGCAGGCCGAAGAAATCATCTTCGGGCAGTTGCGGCAAGTGATCGCTTCCATGCGGATCGAAGACATCAACCGCGACCGCGACACGTTCCTGGAACACATCCAGCGCTCGCTGGAACCGGAATTGAAAAAGGTCGGCCTGGTGCTGATCAACGTCAACATCACGGACATCACCGACGAGTCGGGCTACATCGACGCCATCGGCCAGAAGGCCGCTTCGCAAGCCATCCAGCAGGCCCGCGGCGACGTGGCGGAGCAGGAGAAGCTCGGCGAAACGCGCGTGGCTGAAGCCGAACGCGACAAGGCGATTCAGGTCGCTTCGGCCACCAAACTGCGCCAGATCGGCACTCGCGAAGCAGAGCGCGAGCAGGCCGTGCGGATCGCCGAATTGCAGAAAGAACAAACCATCGGCGAGCAGACCGCCGGCTTCGAGCGCGAAGCGCAGGTGAAAGACGCCGAGCGGGCGATGCGCATCAAGCTGGCCGACGCCAATGCCAAGGCGGTGGCGGGCGAGAATACGTCTCAAGCGGAAATCGCAGCGTCGCAGGCCGAGTTGCTCGTCAAAAAGGCCGATGCCTACGCCTTGGGCGAAACGCGCAAGCGAGAAGCCGAGGCCTCCGTGCTCGAAGCCCAGAACCGAGCCATGGCCAAGGCCGCTTTGGCCGAAGCCGAACGCGTCGAAGCCGAACGCCGCGCGGCCCTGGAAGCCCCGGCCAAGGCCGAAAAGGCCAAGGCCATTGTCCAGGCCGAAGCGGAAGCCGAGCGCCGCCGCATCGAGGCGGAAGGCGAAGCGAAAGCCATTTTCGCCAAGCTCGAAGCCGAAGCCCGCGGCCAGTTCGAGATTCTCGCCAAGAAGGGCGAAGGTTTGCGCGAGATCATCTCCGCCTGCGGCGGCGCCAAGGAAGCCTTCCAGATGCTGATGCTCGAACACCTCGACAACCTGGCCAGCGCCTCGGCCGCGGCGATCTCGAACATCAAGTTCGACAAGGTCGTGGTCTGGGAGAACGGCGGGCAGAACGGCACGAGCAACACGGCCGGCTTCCTGCACAACATGGCCCGCACGCTGCCGCCGATGATGCAGGTGCTTAAGGACATCGGCGGCGTCGAACTGCCCGAGTCGCTGGTCAAGCTCGGCGCCGGCGAAAACGCCGCGGCGTCTACTTCCGGCAACGGCGTTCACGCCAAACAAGAGAGCGAGCCGACTGAGGCGAAAGCGTAGCCCGCCTTCCGGTACGCACCGATCGATCGCGACGAGCCGCAGGGCGATGCCTGCGGCTCGTTTGTTTTTGGCAGTCTCCGCAACGATTGCCATCTCAGCGGCAGCAATCGGCTGGCTGCAGCCCGCCAGGCGTTTCGAGAGCTGGCTGGTTTCCGCGGCCTTTGCCTTCCTGGCGGCGTGGCTGGTCATCGAGTCGAGACGCAAACCGCCGCCTGGCCGGCGGAGCCGCGCGGATCTCAAGGGCCCGCGCCTTCCTTCGGAGCAATAAAGACCTGTTGCCGAGGCAGTTTTTTCGCCTCGGCTTCCGTGATGCCGAAGTTGGCCGCCAGCAAGTAAGGCGGATTCGAGGCGAGCCACGTGGACAAATCGATCGCCTGATAATGGCCCGTGTTGAAAGCGATCAAGATCGTCGCCGTCTTGTCGCCCGTGTTTTCGATCGAATGGCCGTAGCCCTGCGGAATGTAACCGACGTCTCCTTTGCCGAGTTTCTCGATCCGGTAGCGACCGTGCGAACCGAACATGGTGACGTTCACGCGGCCGTCGATGACGTACTGCCATTCGTCGGCGGTCGGGTGCCAGTGCAGCTCGCGCAAACCTCCCGGATCAAGTTCCAGCAGAACTCCAGTGATTGTCTGCGAGATCGGGAACCGATCGGCCCCCACCCGCCATTCCCGACCGCCGCGGTGGATCGAGTGCGGCTCTTGCGCGAGCATGCTGTACTTGTGCGTGTTGGCGGGCGAGCGCAATTCGCCCTGCAGTGCTGCGGCCGGGCGCTCCGGCGGGACCGGTCCGCGAGCGAAGTAAACCTCTTCCTTGGGAAATGCGTCGAACGCGGATCTGTCCAACCCGAGGTTCTTGGAGAGCACGTCCTTCGGAGTATGGCCGATCCAGTCGCTGACGCTGAACGTGCCGAACTCGGAAAAGTAGCCGTTGTCGAAGACCAGCACGAAATGGCACGTGCCGGGCCCCAGCCCTTGGATCGAATGGCCGTGGCCGCGCGGAAAATACCAGACGTCGCCGGGACCGAAGTCGTTCGTCTCGCTATTGCCTTCCGCATCGATGACGGTCGTGCGACAGCGTCCGGAAATGACGTAGGCCCACTCGGCCGCCGTGGCGTGCCAGTGCAGTTCGCGCAGTCCGCCCGGTTCCAGCCGCATGGAAACGCCGGCAATGCCTTGCGAGATCGGCAGTTGCTCCACCGTCGCTTCGCGAGCCGAATTGCCGCCGATGACCTTGGCCGGCGAGTCTTCGAGCGCAAAGCGAAACGTCGGCAGCTCGCCTTCAGGAACCGCAGGCGGACCATGCTGAGGCTTGCGGTCTTCAGCCGCCTCGACGCCAACGGCGCCGGCCGCCATCGCCGCGGCGCCGAAAAAGAACCTGCGGGTGATATCCATGTCCGGCATTGAACGCCTCCCTGTTTCGTTCGCTACGAGGTTCCCGTCGCGGCCGCATTGCAACCAGCGCCGACCGCTTGCGACGTGGCCCGACGTGCGCAGTCGGCCAAGGCGCAAGGCGCCTTGTCACTTGCCAGAGTCATAACGCTCGCCGAATTGAAAATCAATCCGGCATGAAGCGACCGAGGCGCAGAGCGAGGCTCGGCCGAGCCGCCTCGACGTTGGGGCGGCGAAAGCGCCCCATCAAGAGCCCAGACGGTCGCCTGGAATCACCTGCCGGCTAGTTGGCGGCGCCGCTCGGACGGACTTCAATTTCCAACTGCAGCCGATCCGGCGGAAGAAGTTCCATGGCGGCTTGCTCGGCCAATTGACGCACATAGAACGAGGGAGCGCGGCCGCTGACAAAGACTTGCCCTCGGTCGCGAGAAATGGTCAAGGCTCGCAACCGCCGATCGGTCCGCAGCCGAATGCGTCCTTCTAACTGCTCGACCCAATCGGTCCGCCCCAAAAAATCAGACATTAACATGGAACTACTGAATCCTCCGAATTGCTTTTCGATTCCGTCTGAATGCGCTGCAACCGCTGGTGGATTTCCTCGCGGTTGACCGCAACGTTGGCCGGAGCTTGGATGCCCAACTGCACTCGACCGCGGCCGAGCTGGATCACGGTGACCACGATATCCTCGTGGATCCGGATCGCCTCTCCTCGTTTTCGCGATAAGACTAGCATTTTGGCGTCCTCAATGCCCCGGGCGCCTGCACTCTAGCCGCCGCGTATGAGCGTGCGATGAGCGAGCCGTGAATTGCCGGTGAAACCTCGCCTGGCTCTTGCGGGGTCGGGCAAGCGAGTAAAAGCTTGCGGGGCGGACAATTCATCGTAAAATGTTGATGCGTTGGCGCCTGCGGTATTTGCCGGCGGCGCTCGTTCCTTTGCTCCGGCCGGGACTTGAATGTCTGAAGGGTCAGGTCCGCGGCCGGAAGTGCGAGGCCCTGGCCCGAGAAAACGCGTTCACTCACGACCAATAATAAGGAGCTGGCCCGTGTCACATCGACCAACCCGTTCGTCTCGCCGCACTTTCCTCAAACGTTCGCTGGCGGCCGCCGGAGCCGGGGCGGCGTTCACCATCGCCGGCACGAAATCTTCCGGCAAGGTGATCGGGGCCAACGACGTCATTCGCGTCGGCGTGGCAGGGCTGAACGGCCGCGGCCAGTCTCACCTGGCCGATCTGCTGAACATCAAGGGGGTCGAGATCACCTACCTGATCGACCCAGATCAACGCACTTACAAGAAGAGCCTCAGCCGGGTGTCTTCCTCGGGCGGCAGTCCGCCGAAAACCGTCACCGATATCCGCGAGGCGCTCGACGACAAGAACCTGGACGTCGTGACCATTGCCACGCCGAACCACTGGCACTCGCTGATCTCGATCTGGGCCTGCCAGGCAGGCAAGGACGTCTACGTCGAAAAACCCTGCAGCCACAACGTTCACGAAGGTCGCATCGCGGTCGAAGCGGCGCGCAAATACAACCGCATTGTCCAGCACGGCACCCAGAGCCGTTCCGACGGCACGATGGCCGGCATGGTGGAATTCATCAAGAGCGGCAAGGCGGGCAAGTTGCAGGTGGCGCGCGGCCTGTGCTACAAGCGACGCAAGAGCATCGGCTTCAAAGAAGCCGGCATGCCCCCCTCGGAGCTCGACTTCAACCTGTGGCTCGGCCCGGCGCCCGACCAGGCGTATAACGGCAACCTGGTGCCGTACAACTGGCACTGGTTCTGGGACACCGGAAACGGCGACATTGGCAATCAGGGCGTTCATGAAATGGATAAGGCCCGCTGGGGCATTCCCGGCGCCACGCTGCCCAAGAGCGTGATCAGCCTGGGCGGCCGCTTCGGATACGAAGACCAGGGCCAAACGGCCAACACGCAAATCGCCATCTTTGACTATGGCGACGCGCAACTGATCTTTGAAGTCCGCGGACTGGATACCGACGACTTCCACGGGCAGCGCGTCGGCAACGTGTTCCACTGCGAAAACGGGCTGGTCGTCGGCGGCAAGTTCTACCCGAAAGGAAGCGACGAGGCCGAGAAGATTCCCGCCGCGGCTCGAGGACCGGGCGGCAACCACTTCGGCAACTTCATCGCCGCGGTGCGCAGCCGCCAGCAGTCGGACCTCAACGCCGACATCCTGGAAGGGCATTACTCGAGCGCCTTGTGCCACCTGGCCAACATGTCTTATCGCCTGGGCGAGAAAGTTCCCTTCAACCCGCAAACCAAGGCCTTCGGCGACAACAAGGAGGCCTATGAGACGCTGGCGCGGATGGAAGAACATCTCTCGAAGACCAACGGTCTGAAGCTGGAAGAGATGAAATACATGTTGGGCCGCAAGCTGGAAGTCGACGCCCAGAACGAGACGATCGTCGGCGACGACGCCGCCAACCAAATGCTCTCGCGGCAGTACCGCAAGCCGTTTGTCGTTCCCGACAAGCTCGCCTGATCCGCCCCGCAAGACGGCTCTGAAAAACTGATCCATGCCTGGTCGGGCCCCGCCGCTCGACCAGGCATTGTTTTTGGGAGGCATTTGGAAGCCGAGAACGCCCCAGTTCCTCTTAACAGCAATCCCGCTAGTGCTTTGTCACGTCTAAGAATTGGGGCAGGCGCCTTCAAGCGAAGCGGAATGCGCCTGCGTTGTGCATCGCTCATTGGCGCGTTCACTAGGAGAAGCGAGCCACGGATGAACACGGATCAAACACGGATGATCAATAACAATGGATCCTGAGTTCGGTCGCCACTTTCGCTCCGCCAACGGTGAAGTTGTAGGATCTGTGTTCGATCGGTGTTCCATCCGTGGCTAATCTCAACTGGCATCGCTCATCTGCGGGCAGGCGGACTCCCTTTTCTCGTTTGAACGAAGCACTCGCTTCTGATTCCGCAACCGCGAACTCGCATTTCTGCGGAACAAAAAGAAGATTAGCGAGAATCAGCGGAGATTAGCGGTTTCTTTCGTCGCAGCGGAGATCAGCGGTTCCCTTCCCATCGCCGACCGTGCTTTCAGCCGGCTTGCCAAACTCGTCTGGCCCCAGCAGGCCGATTTTGCAACACTTCCGCTGCGAAACTCGCATTTTTTCCTGACCCAAGCAAGTTCCCCGCCGCGGATAGAGGAATTGCGGATTCCGCGGCCAGACAGCCGGAGATGGCGCCATGGATGCCGCGATTTCTCCCCCCGAAAGCGCTCGCCGAGCCTGGCGGCTGGAGCCCCAATTGGGGCTGCTGGTGCTGCTGGTCCTGGGCGTCTATTTCCCTCGGCTGGGCGACCTGACGCTGCGCGGAGAAGAGACGCGGCGCGCTCGGGTAGCAATCGAAATGCTGGAATCGGGCGATTACATCGTGCCGCGCGAGCAGGGACGCCTGTTTCCGGATCGCCCGCCGCTGGGTAACTGGGCCATTGCGCTGAGCATGAAGGCGCTAGGCAGTCGCGGCGCCGTCGCCGTCCGTTTACCGACCGTCCTGGCCACGCTGATCACCGCACTGGTGATCTACGGCTATTCCCGCACGTTCTTGACGGCTTTCGGGGCGCTAGCCTCCGGCGCCGCTTACGTCACGATGGGGCAGGTCCTGCAACTGGGCTTTCTGGCCGAGACCGAGGCCATGCTGACGTTGTTTATCGGGGCATCGCTGCTTGTCTGGCACTGGGGTTACTCGCAAGGTTGGCGGCCGTTGGCGACCTGGACGGCCGGCTACTCGCTGGCCGCTCTGGCGGCGCTGGCCAAGGGGCCGCAAGGGCCGGTGTATTTCGGCGGCGCGGTCGTCGTCTACCTGGCGCTGCGGCGTGACTGGCGCTACCTGTTCCAGTGGGCCCACCTGGCAGGCATCGCGGCGTTTGGGCTCATTGTCGGCGCCTGGCAGGTTCCCTATTCGCTCGAGATCGAGTGGGAGAAGGTCCTGCAAACGTGGGGACACACGTCCGCCGCCCGGTTCGATTACTCGAATCCCTGGCCGGTCATCGGACACCTGCTCGGCTATCCCTGGGAAATCGTGGGCTGTCTTCTGCCGTGGTCGCCCTGGTTGGCGGCTTTTGTGAAGCGCGACTTCCGCCGCTCACTCGGCTCCGCGCGAGAGCCCGCCATTTTCCTGGCGGTCGCCATCCTGACGGCTTTCCCTACTTGCTGGCTGGCGCCGCAGGCGCGGGGCCGGTATTTCATGCCGCTTTACCCGTGCTTCGCCCCGCTCATCGGACTGGTTATCGATCGCGCCTCGGCTGCGGCGCGCTCGGCCTCGTTGGCGCGGATGTGGCAGGTTTACTTCACGGCGGCGGCGGCCGTGTTGACGCTGACCGGGCTCTTGGTGCTTGGCGTCAGTGTCAGCGGAGAATGGAACGAGACGCCGCTGTCGCAGCCGTTGGGTTTTGCCACCGTCTATGGAGCGCTGGCCGGTTGGGCGGCGGCGGCCGCGTGGAAGGCCCGGCGCGGCGACCAACCGCGATACGCCGTCGCCGCGGTGTTTGCCGTGGCCGCCTTCCTGGGGCTGACCTTCAACGGCCTGGTGATGAACAATCTGATCCGCCGCAGCGAAGACGTGGCGGGCCAGGTGGCTGAGTTGAAGCGTCGCTTGCCGCCCGATGCGCGGCTGATCAGCTTCGGCCGGGCGCACCATCCGTTCGTCTATCACTATGGCCAGACGATCCCCTGGCTCGATTGGCCACGCCAGGCCGATGATCGTTCGGCGACGGCCGACTTCGACTACTTTTGCTTCCACTCCGTGCGCGGGCGGCGCAAGCCGCTGCCGTTTGAGTGGGAAGAAGTCGACGTCATTTCCTGCGACCGTTACCGTCGCGAAAATCCCGTCGACGCCATGGTCGTCGGCCGCCGCATCAATCGTCGAGCGGCCAACGTGGCGGGCGTTGCGGTCGAGCAACGCGCCGAAAGGCAATAGACCTGCAGCTCTTGGCGCGGCCGAACAGAAGCTGAAAACTCATCGACCGTCAGGACCATCGGCCGAAAGGGCCAAGCGCTCAGTCCATGTTCATGGCCTTGGCGCCGCTGATCAGGCTGATGAAATCCCGGTTGCACTTGAACCGCGACAACTGCCTGGTGAGCTGCTCCATGGCATCGACGTGATGCATGCTCGACAGCGTGCGGCGCAGCATGGTGACGGCGTGCAGCGTGTCGGGATCGAGCAGTTTTTCTTCGCGGCGCGTGCCCGATTGGCTGATGTCGATCGCCGGCCAGACGCGGCGGTCGGCCAGCTTGCGGTCGAGCACCAGCTCCATATTGCCGGTCCCTTTGAACTCCTGAAAGATCAGTTCGTCCATCCGGCTGCCGGTGTCGACCAGCGCCGTGGCGACGATCGTGAGCGAGCCCCCCTCTTCGAACACGCGGGCCGTGGCGAAGAGCTTCTTGGGGATGTCGAGCGCCTTAATGTCGACGCCGCCGGACATGGTGCGGCCGGTATTGCCGACCCACTTGTTGAAGGCCCGCGCCATGCGGGTGATGGAATCCATCAGCAGGAAGACGTCGTGGCCCATTTCGACCAGCCGCTTGCAGCGTTCGACCACCAGTTGCGAGAGCCGCACGTGGCTCTCCACGTCGCGATCCAGACTGCTGGCGATCACTTCGCCGTCAACGTTGCGGCGCATGTCGGTGACCTCTTCAGGCCGCTCGTCGACCAACAGCACGTATAACTTGATGTCGGGATAGTTGGTCGAAATGGCCTGGCTGATCTGCTGCAGCAGCACGGTCTTGCCGGTGCGCGGCGGGGCGACGATCAACGCTCGCTGTCCTTTGCCCAGCGGCGTGAGCAAGTCCATCACGCGCGGGCTGAGCGGCGTGGGGCCGGTTTCCAACTGCAGCCAGCTCTCGGGATTGATCGGCGTCAACGAGTCGAAAGTCTTGACGTTGACGTAGTCTTCCGGCTTCATGCCGTCGATGTCGAGAATCTCGCGGAGCCGCGGGCCTTGCTGCTTACGGCTGGGCTGAACCATGCCGTTGACCAGCACGCCTTCGCGCAAGCCGAACTTGTCGATCATCGTACCGGGCACGAACGGATCGGTGCGCTCGCGCTGGTAGTTGCTCTTCGGATCGCGGAGAAAGCCGTAACCGTTGGGGTGCAGTTCAAGAATGCCGCTGGCCGGAACGGTTGGAATCGGTTCGCCGTTTTCGGTCACTTCAGGTTCATTCTGCGGCGGGCGGTCGCCAGGCGGGCGTTGTCGCCGGCCGCGGCCGCGGGATTGGTGGCCATTTTGATGAAAGCCGCCATAGCCATTGTTCTGGCCACGTCCGCCTCGACTGCGTTTCTTCTTCGCCATACCTCTCACCAGGAAAAGGATTTCTCGACCCTGTAACAAGGCGCATCATCGCGACTGTTGCGCGAACCGATGCCGATCTTTGGGAGCGAACCCAAAAAAGTGGAACGAACCTGCGACACGCGGCCGCAGGCATTAACTAGAAAGTCAATTCTCGCCCAGTGACGAAAACTGAATCGAAACTAGGCCGACTTGCAGGCAGCATTCATGAATGCTTTGCTCTCGCAAAAATCGCGAGGCCCCTGCTAAGCGAGCACCGGGGTATCCCAACCAGCATGGCCCGCCGGAAAAAGCGTCAACTGCCCGGAGCTGTCAAAAAGCAGAGTGCTCAGGGCCAGAAACGGCTCATGCCCCCTCAAGCTAGTTCTGCTCCGCTCGAGGGCACCCCAACGATTCCTTACATCGTCTGGGCGACGTGCCTATCTGTCAGGCAAGACGTAAAACTAACGAAATCTTACCCGCCGCTCCCGCTGTGTCAAGCGATCTATTGACGATTCGCAGTAAATTTGGTCTCCCCGAGAACACCCCCCTATTGGAAATCACCTCCGCCGCTTGAAGGCGAGCATGTCGCGGCTGCACGGCTCCATGCCCTCCCGCCGCAAACTCGGCAGAATTCCTACAGGCCGCGCCACACGATCGACCGATACAACCTCTAGTTGCGCTACGCTCGGCGCGGCGTGTTCCGATTTTTCGCGAGGCTCATGATGAAAGCGACTGCAATCTGGGGCATCTGGACAGCCGTGGCAATCCTTGCCTTGGCCTCCCCCGTCGTCGCCCAGGAAGGCCTGCGTTGGGAATCCGATCTGCCAACGGCCCAAAAGTTGGCCCGGCAGTCGAATCGGCTAGTGCTGATTCACTTCGGCGGCCCGTGGTGCGGCCCCTGCCGAATGCTGGAGCAAAACGTCTTCAGCCAGCCAGGCTTCGGCAACGAGCTGGCCGCCGACTACGTGGCGGTCAAGGTCGATCCGAACGTGGAGCGTGCCGTCGCCCGCGAATACGGGATCACTCGCGTGCCGACCGACGCCATCGCGACGCCTTCCGGCCAGTTAATCTATCGCATCCCCAGTCCCAATACGGCGTCGGACTACGTGACGACCATGTTGCGCGTCGCGGCGCAAACGCGCCCCGAGCATCAAACGACCCC
>DASZUP010000931.1:0-13069 GCA_035547635.1 Pirellulales bacterium | reverse complement strand
CACGGCGGTTACCATCAGCCGGTCGTCGAACTGCGGTTAGGGGAGCGGATGATACGCGCTCCGCTGTGGATCATGCCCGGCCACGTCGACGGCACGGTGGCGCTGTACCTGGGTCACGGCCGCCGGCGCGCCGGGCGGATTGGCGGAGACGGCAGCGAAGCGGTCGGCTGCAATGCCTACGCATTGCGGACCGCGGCCGAGCCATGGTTCGCCCGCGGCCTGCGCGTCGTGAAGACCGATGCCACGCAACTTGTGGCTTGCGTGCAGCAGCATCACTCGCTGGAAGATCGCGACGCGGTGCGCGCCGCAACCTTGTCGCAGTATCGGAAAGACGCCCGCAGCGCCGCGGAGCCGAGCGAGCGATTGATTGAAGAAGTGCGAATGCCTGCGCACGAGCCCTTGAACCTTTACGAGCCTTACGATTACGAGGCGCCAAAGCACAAGTGGGGCATGTCGATCGATCTTACGGCCTGCATCGGCTGCGAGGCCTGCATGGTCGCCTGCCAGGCCGAGAACAACATTCCGGTGGTCGGCCGAGAGCAGGTCGCGGCCGGACGCGAGATGCACTGGCTGCGCGTTGATCGCTACGTGCATGGCGCCGCTGATGCGCCGGACGGCTTTTACTTTCAGCCCGTCCCCTGCATGCACTGCGAAAACGCTCCCTGCGAGTACGTCTGCCCGGTCGCCGCCACGGTCCATAGCAGCGAGGGGCTGAATGAGATGATCTACAATCGCTGCGTCGGCACGCGGTTCTGTTCCAACAATTGCCCCTACAAGGTGCGGCGGTTCAATTTCCTGGCCTTCGCCGACTTCGACACGCCGACCACTCGCATGCAGTACAACCCCGACGTTTCCGTCCGCTCGCGCGGCGTGATGGAAAAGTGCAGTTATTGCGTGCAGCGAATTCGCCAAGGCGAAATCGGCGCCGAGACGGCGGGCCGCAGCCTGGTTGACGGCGAGGTGCTTACCGCCTGCCAGGCCGTCTGCCCGACGCGGGCAATCTCGTTTGGCGACATGAACGACGAGCAATCGGAAGTCGCCGATTGGAAGCAATCGCCTTTGCACTATTCGCTGCTGGCCGAGTTGAACACCGAGCCGCGCACCACCTATCTTGCTGCCCTGCGCAATCCCCATCCCGAGCTTGAGGAGGGTGGAGCATGAGCGCGGGCGCCATGCCGGTACGTCAGCAGTTGCAAGAGTCCGACGCGCCGGCGGTCCGCCCCGACTATGCGCCGCAAGGCGAAACGCTGCAATCGGTCACGGCGCACATCAGCGGTCTCGTGCTTGAACGGCCGACGGGCATGGGTTGGCTGCTGTCCATGCTGGCGAGCCACGCGCTGCTCGGCATGTTTCTGCTCGTCGTGGTTTACCTGCTCGTGACTGGAGTCGGCATCTGGGGGATCGATATTCCGGTGGCCTGGGGTTTTGCCATTACGGATTTCGTCTGGTGGATCGGGATCGGCCATGCCGGCACGTTGATCTCCGCCATCTTGCTGCTATTGCACCAGCGCTGGCGGACTTCCATCAATCGCATCGCCGAAGCAATGACCATTTTCGCCGTGATGTGCGCCGGGCTGTTCCCGCTGTTGCACCTGGGCCGGCCCTGGTTCTTCTACTGGCTGTTGCCTTATCCGAACACCATGCGGCTCTGGCCGCAGTTCCGCAGCGCGCTGGTTTGGGACGTGTTCGCGGTCAGCACCTACTTCACCGTCTCGCTGATCTTCTGGTACATGGGCATGATCCCCGACCTGGCGACGCTGCGCGACCGCGCCAAGACGCGACGCCAGCAGATCGCCTATGGCCTGCTGGCGCTCGGCTGGCGCAACTCGGCCAAACATTGGCATCGCTACGAGCAGGCCTATCTGCTGTTAGGCGGACTGGCGACGCCGTTGGTGGTGTCGGTGCATTCGGTGGTCAGCTCCGATTTCGCCATGTCCAACGTGCCGGGCTGGCACGAGACGGTCTTCCCGCCGTATTTCGTGGCCGGGGCTATCTTCTCCGGCTTTGCCATGGTGCTGCTGTTGTGCATTCCCATCCGGCACATCTACCAGCTCAAGAACTTTATCACCCTGGCGCACCTGGAGGTGATGGCCAAGATCCTGCTGGCCACCAGCCTGCTTACTTCGTACGGCTATCTCAGCGAGCAGACGCTCTCCTGGCTGGGACATGAAAAGACTGAGCACTACGTCTACCTGAACCGGCTGATCGGTTGGGGGCAGTACGCTTCAGTCACCTGGTGCATCGTGTTCTGCAACACGGTCGCTCCGCAGATTCTTTGGATCCCGCGGCTGCGGCGCAACCAGGCGGTGCTGGCGATCGTCTCCATCCTCGTGCTGATCGGGATGTGGCTGGAGCGATACATGATCATCACGACCAGCCTGCATCGAGATTATTTGCCGTCATCCTGGGGCATGTTCCGGCCGACGATTTTCGATTACTTGACCTTCTTCGGCTCGATGGGGCTGTTTCTCGTCACCTTCCTGTTGTTTGCCAGACTGCTGCCGATGCTCTCCATGTCGGAACTAAGGGGAATGTTGCCCGGCTCGCGCGGGCACGAGGAGGGACGATGAGCGAGGCCAAACTGTACGGGCTGATGGCGGAATTCGAACGGCCCGAGGACATTCTGCACGCCACGCGCATGGCATGGCAGGCCGGCTATCGGGAATTGGACGCCTACGCTCCTTACCCGGTGGAAGGGCTCGCGCGCGCGCTGGGAATGCGACACAGCCGCATTCCTTCCATCGTACTGATCGGCGGCCTGGCCGGAGGCGCCGTCGGCTTTTTCATGCAGTACTGGTCGATGGCCTATGATTACCCGCTCAACGTCGGCGGCCGACCGTACAACAGTTGGCCGGTGTTCGTGCCGATCGCGTTCGAACTGTTGGTGCTGGTGGCGTCGTTCGCAGCGTTCCTGGGCATGCTGTTCTTGAACGGGTTGCCGAGGCTGCATCATCCGACGTTTAACGCTCCGGGTTTCGAGCGGGCCAGCCAGGATCGCTTTTTCCTCTGCATCGAAGCCGCCGATCCGCAGTTTGATCTGGAGCGGACGACGCAGTTCCTCTCGAACCTGAACCCTCTCGGCAAGATCATCGAGACGCCCGTCGATGCGCCATCCGTCCCGTCTCCCCGTCAACCGGACGACGCCAGGATTCGCGAGACGCCGCCCAGCGAAACCTTCGTAGGAGCGAACTCGCGATGAGCTGCGCGCTCTCGAAACTCGGTTCGCATTGCCCGGTCTGGCTGCTGCTGGCCTGCCTTACGCTCTTCGGTTGCCAACAAAAAATGGCGGTGCAGCCGAGTCTCAAGCCAATGCGTGCCTGCGGCTTCGGCCCGCACGGCGCAGCATCACGTCTGCCCGCTCCCGGCACGATCGCCCGCGGCCATTTGCGCACCGACAGTGCTTTTTATCGAGGACGCCCGCGGTTAGAAACGGACGATGAACAGGCCGACAACCAGCGCGTCAAAGCCGCCGAACCGAGCGCCCAGCCGACGGTTTCCGCCGAAGCGGAGCAGAACGCCAACGTGGTGACCGAGTTTCCGCTGCCGGTGACGCGCGAACTGGTCGAGCACGGACGCAATCGCTACATGATCTACTGCGTGGTCTGTCACGACGCCTTGGGAACCGGGCGAGGCAAGATCGTCGAGCGCGGATACACGCGCCCGCCGTCGTACCATATTCGCCGCTTGCGCGAGGCGCCGGTCGGCCATCTGTTCGTCGTCGCCAGCGAAGGCTACGGCTCGATGCCGGCCTACGCCCGAGAAATTCCGGCTCGCGATCGCTGGGCGATCGTGGCCTACGTGCGAGCGTTGCAGCTCAGCCAGCACTTCCCGGAAGCGGACTTGACGGACGAAATGCGGCGAGAGCGTGACGAGGCGAAACGGCCGACGTCGGCCGAGGAGGCAGCCCCGTGAAGAGCATTCACCAGGAGCAAGAACGAACAGGGCCGGGCGCTGGCCACACTTCAGCCGCGCGGCCGCTCTGGCTGCCGCTGTTGATCGGGGCCGGCGTCTTCGCCGTCTGCGCCGTCGGCGGCTGGTTCGATCCGCAACAATTCTTCCGAGCTTACCTGGCAACCTACCAGTTCTATCTGGGGCTGGGCCTCGGCAGTCTTGTACTGCTGATGATCTATGCGCTGACCGGCGGCGCCTGGGGTTTCCTGCTTCGCCCGATGCTGGAAAGCAGCGTCCGCACGCTGCCGCTCTTGGCCGTTGGATTCCTGCCGATCGCATTCGGGCTGGCCTACATCTATCCCTGGATGCATTCGGACCTGCTCGAGACCAGCGAAAAGCTGCAAAAGCAGCAAGGCTACCTCAACGAGTCGTTCTTTCTGGTCCGCGCCGCCGTCTATTTCGCGGTTTGGCTCGTGCCGGGTTGGCTGCTCGTCCGCTGGTTACGCCTGCACCGGCAATCTGGCGAGCATCGCTACTGGTTCAGGTGTCTTAACCTGGCCGGGCCGGGACTCGTGCTCTACGGACTGGCAATTCACTTCGCTTCCATCGACTGGGTGATGTCGCTGCAGTCCGACTTTCACTCGACGATTTTCGGGCCGCTGACCGCCGCGGGGCACGTGCTGTCCGCCTTCGCCCTGGCGGTGTGCGCGCTGCCTGCCATGTCGCGGCGACCGACGCTGGATGCCGTCCTGTCTCCCAAGGCGCTTAACGACATGGGCAACTTACTGCTGAGTTTCGTCGTGATCTGGATGTATATGGAGTGGTTTCAATTCATGCTGGTCTGGATCGCTAACGTCCAGGTCGACGTGGTCTGGTATGGACCGCGGATGCGCAACGGCTGGCAGTGGGTGTTTTGGGCGCTCGTGCTGTTGCACTTCGCCGTGCCGTTTGGCGCCTTGCTGCTGCGGCGCGTCAAACAAAACCTAGCGGCAATGCGAACGGTCGCTGTGCTCGTGTTGGCGATGCACCTCGTCTTCTCTTATTACCAGGTGCTGCCGGCCTACGGGGCCGATTCTCTACGCCGGCACTGGATGGACTTTTTGCTGCCGATCGGCTGGGGCTGCATCTGGGGCGCCTTGTTTGCCTATCGCTTGCGCGGCGCCGACGCGCTCGCTCAACACGACCCGAACGCGCACGAAGCGCTGCATCTGCGAGAACTGGATGAAGAAGAAGCCCAGTGGGACAAGCAATTACAGCATGTTTGAAATAAAAATGAGCGCTATGAACTCGGGCAGCCGCAAGACGGAAGAACATGCCCAAGCGGCGGTCGACGAGCCGCTGCCCCCTGAAGAAACACATCAACAGGACGGACGGCTCGAACATCCGCGCGTGGCCTATGAACCAAACCACGCGCCTCTGGGCGCCGTACTCGGCATCATGGCGTTTGTGATTTGCTTCGCCTGTGCTCACTACTGGGCCGCCTGGGAATTCTTTCAAGGCCTCGAGGCGCACGAGGAACAACAGAAGCGTTCTCATCTGGCCCCGGCCCTGAGGCCTGACCCCGCCTTGCCGGCCCGGCCTCGGCTGGAACAGATCGATCGTTTCGCCGACATCGAAACGCCCAATATCAATCGTCGCATGTCCGTCAACGAGGCGGCGCTGGGCGGCTATGGCTCGACGGACGAGGACGGCTACGTGCGCGTGCCGATCGAGCGGGCGATGGAACAACTGGTCGGACGGGCGCCGGTCCGCAAACAGCCTTCGACAAAACAGAACAAAGGGTCTGTACGAGATCAAGGCCTGATCAACGCAGGAGATTCCAATTCGGGACGCATGTTTCGAGGTCGCCGGTAATGTTACGACGTTTCTTGCTCGCTGAAATCACGCTTGTCGCAAGCCTGATGGCCGTCGCGGCCCGGGCCGACTCGCCGCTGCCGGCCGCCCTGCGCGACGTCCGCTTTGAACAACGGCTTGACGAGCAACTTCCGCTCGATATTCCGTTCCAGGACGAGCAGGACCGGCAAGTCAAGCTGGGCGACTATTTCGGCGACAAGCCGGTGATTCTGGTGCTGGCGTACTATCGCTGCCCGATGCTGTGCACGATGGTTTTGAACGGCCTGGTCCGGGGGCTGCTCGACGTGCGGTTCGAGCCAGGCCGCGATTTTGAAATCGTGACGGTCAGCTTCGACGCCCGCGAAACGCCGCAACTGGCGGCGGAAAAGAAGAAAACGTACGTCGAGCGCTACGGCCGCAAGGGCGCCGACGCCGGTTGGCACTTTCTCACCGGCTCGCAGGCTTCAATTGACCGGCTGACCGAGGCCGTCGGCTTTCAGTACAAGTACGATCCGCAGCGAGACCAGTTCGCACATGCCAGCGGCATCATGGTGCTGACCCCGCAAGGCAGAATCTCGCACTATCTTTACGACGTGAAGTACTCCGGTCGCGACCTGCGGCTGTCGCTGGTCGAAGCCTCGCAAGGCAAGATCGGTTCGCCCGTCGATCAGGTCCTGCTGTACTGTTTCCATTACGACCCGAGCCAGGGGAAATACGGGACGACCATCATGGGGTTCGTCCGCGCGGGCGGCGTGCTCACGCTCGTCGGG
Source organism: Pirellulales bacterium (assembly GCA_035547635.1). Classification (GTDB taxonomy): domain Bacteria; phylum Planctomycetota; class Planctomycetia; order Pirellulales; family JAICIG01; genus JAICIG01. Next base: position 6,575 of record DASZUP010000931.1, on the reverse strand, counting down.
CTCGGCGCACTGATCACGTGGGTCGGGCGGCGAACGCGGAACAAGCTGCACGAAGGCTCTGATGCCAACGCTGGGCCGTCGGGCGAGCCAGGCGGAGACGAACAGGCGGAACTCTCCGAGGAGCGAACCGCATGAAAGATCTCGTCCTGTTTCCCCCGCAAGCTTCGACCACTGCGCATCAGGTCGACCTGCTCTTCTACTTCCTGATCTCCGTTTGCGGCGCCGTGGGGCTGCTCGTCGCCTTCCTGCTGATCTTCTTCGCCGTGCGATATCGGCGGCGTCCCGATCAGTCCGAAGCGCCAGCCGAAACCAAGGCTTCGCACGCGCTGGAATGGTTCTGGACCCTCTCGCCGGTCGGGGCGTTCCTGGTGATGTTCGTCTGGGGAGCCGATCTGTATTTGGGCGCCTTTCGATCCCCCGAAGACGCAACGACGGTCTACTGCGTCGGCAAGCAGTGGATGTGGAAATTCCAGCATCCGGAAGGTCAGCGCGAGATCAACACGCTGCACGTGCCGGTGGGCCAGCCGATCAAGGTGTTGCTGACTTCGGAAGACGTCATCCACAGTTTCTTTGTGCCGGCGTTTCGCGTTCACATGGACGTTCTGCCCAACCGGTACTCGAGCGCCTGGTTCGAGGCGACGACGCCCGGTCGCTATCACCTGTTCTGCTCGCAGTACTGCGGTACGAGTCACGCCAATATGATCGGCACGGTGGTCGCCATGCCCGCGGCCGATTATCAGGCGTGGCTCGAGGAACATGCCGAGGGCTCGCTGGCTCTGGAGGGCCGGAAGACGCTTCTCAAGTATCGTTGCCTGAGCTGCCATAGCGCCGACGAAAGGGCGCGGGCCCCGGTGCTCGAGGGACTCTACGGTCGCACCGTGCCGCTGCGCGACGGCCGCACGGCCCGCGTTGACGAGGCCTATCTGCGCGAGTCGATCATGCACCCGGCGGCCAAAGTCGTCGCGGGCTTCCAGGCAATCATGCCGACCTTCGAAGGACAGATCAGCGAAGAGGAAATCGTCTCGCTGATCGCTTACTTCAAATCATTGCAGCCGGGCGAGACGCCGCAGCGCGTGGAAAACTATCCGCCGCCGGCCCAAACGCCCGCCATCCAGGACGAGGAGTCGCGAGAATGAGTGGCGCAACGCTGCAGCCCGTGCCGAGAAGGACCGTCCGCCTGCCTCCGGTGCGCGAGACGTATCTGAACGTGGCGCGCGGCGTGACTTCCTGGCTGCTGACCAAGGACCATAAGCGGATCGGCCTGCTGTACCTGGTCTCGGTCACGGTGATGTTCTTCATCGGCGGCTTTGCCATCGCGATAGCTCGCTTGAACCTGCTCACGCCGGAAGGGGGCCTGGTCCAGGCCGATACCTACAACCGGCTGTTCACGCTGCACGGCGTGATCATGGTGTTCTTCTTTCTCGTGCCGGTCGTCCCCGCTTCGCTAGGCAACTTCATGCTGCCGATGATGATCGGGGCCAAGGACCTGGCGTTCCCGCGGCTCAACCTGCTGAGCTGGTACCTGTACATGCTTGGGGCGGCCTGGACGCTGTACGCCATGCTGGCCGGCGGCGTCGACACCGGTTGGACGTTCTACACCCCGTACAGTTCCGAAGCCTCGCACTACAACGTCGTGGCGACGATGGTCGGCGTGGTCATCGCGGGCTTCTCGTCGCTGCTCACCGGTCTGAACTTCATCGTCACCACGCATTGGCTGCGAGCGCCGGGCATGCATTGGTTCCGGCTGCCGATCTTCGTCTGGACGTTGTACGCCACCAGCTTGATCTTCCTGCTGGCCGTGCCGGTGCTGGCCATGGCGCTGATTCTGGTGGTGATCGAACGGATCTGGCAGATTGGCATTTTCGATCCGTCGCTGGGCGGCGACCCGGTGCTGTTCCAGCACTTGTTCTGGTTCTACTCGCACCCGGCCGTGTACATCATGATCCTGCCCGGCATGGGCGTGGTCAGCGAGGTGATTCCCTGCTTCGCCCGCAAGCAGCTTTACGGGTACAACTTCGTCGCTTACTCCAGCTTCGGCATCGCCTGCCTGGGCTTTCTGGTGTGGGGGCACCACATGTTCGTGGCCGGCATTTCGCTCTACTCGGCCTTGATTTTTTCCAGCCTCAGCTTCCTGGTCGCCATCCCTTCGGCCGTGAAGGTCTTCAACTGGACGGCGACGCTCTACAAGAGCTCTATCTCGTTTCAGGCGCCCATGCTGTTTGCGCTGGGTTTCGTGGCGCTGTTCACCGTCGGCGGAATGACCGGGTTGTTCCTGGCCTCGCTGGGCGTGGACATGCACGTACACGACACTTACTTCGTGATCGCGCATTTCCACTTCATCATGGTCGGCGGCATGGTGATGGCCTATATGGGCGGCCTGCACTACTGGTGGCCCAAGATCACCGGACGAATGTACTCCGAGTGGTGGTCGCGGCTGAGCGCGATCATCATCTTCGTCGGCTTCTTCTTGACGTTCCTGCCGCAGTTCGTCGTCGGCTACAACGGCATGCCGCGGCGATACCACAAATACGTGCCGGAATTCGAGGTCTGGAACATTCTTTCCACCGCCGGGGCGTCGATTCTCTCGGCGGGTTACGTGCTGCCGCTGTGCTACTTGCTGCTCTCGCTGCGATACGGCAAGCGCGCCGGCGCCAATCCCTGGGGCGCCACAGGGCTGGAGTGGCAAACCGCCTCGCCGCCGCCCAAGGAGAACTTCGCCGTCACGCCGGTCGTCGTCCGCCCGCCTTACCAGTATCACCTGATGAAGGCCCAAAATGAGCCCTGAGAATGCGTTGTTAACGCCGGCCGACCGGGAAATGCTCGAGCACACCATGCTCGTTCGCGATCGGCTGGAAGAACAGTATCACGACCTGGAACAGCAGAGCCACGCCGCGGCGGCCGGAATGTGGGTCTTTCTGGCCACCGAGGTGATGTTCTTCGGCACGCTGTTCGTTTCGCTCGGGATTTACCGCTTCCTCTACGGAGAGGCCTGCGAGGCGGCGAGCGAGAAGCTGAACTGGGCCATCGGCGGCATCAACACCATCGTGCTGCTCATCAGCAGTTTCACCATGGCCCTGGCCGTACACTACGCCCGGCTCGAGCGGCGCAAAGCGCTGACGACCTGTCTGCTGTTGACCGGCCTGTTCGGGCTCTGCTTCATGGGCCTGAAGGCGTACGAATACTACACCGACTATGTCGAGAACCTGATTCCCGGCTGGCGCTTCGTTTCGCAGGAATGGGTCGACCAGGAAGGCTTGAGCCCGGACCAGGTCCCGCACGTCAAGCTGTTTCTGCTGTTCTACTGGATCATGACCGCCTTCCACGCGCTGCACGTCACGATCGGGCTGTGCGCGGTGGCGATTATCGCCGTGCTGGCCAGGCAGGGCAGGTTCACCCGCAGTTATTACGCCCCGGTCGACGTGTTGGGCCTGTACTGGCACTTCGTCGACCTGGTCTGGATCTTCTTGCTGCCCATGCTTTACCTGCTGGGCACGCACTCTGCCGACAGCCTGCACCTGTGAAGGAAGAGATTGCATCATGTCCGAGCGGATACTTTCCGTGCCGACCTACGCCTCCGTGCTGGTCGCTCTGCTGATTCTGACGGTGGCGACCGTCGGCGTGTCGTTCATTCCGTTGGCGGGCCATTGGCACATTGCCGCGGGGCTCGGCATCGCCGTCGTCAAGGGCGGGCTGGTGGTGCTGTTCTTCATGCACGCCCTGCACAGTCCCAAGCTGACGTGGGCCATCATCGCCGTCGCGCTGTTCTGGCTCTCCATCCTGGCCGCACTAACGTTGTGCGATTATTTCACGCGCGGAATGGTCCCTGGCATGCCAGGGCATTAGAGGGCGAGACGCTGGCGCAAGCCTAGCAAGAGGGGGAAAGCAAAATCATGAAAGAATTCCCGCCGCCGCCGTGGCCCATCATCGAGATCGGGTTGGCCGCCGCCACGCTCGGCTCCGTCGCCGCCGTGCTGATTTTGCTGCCGGTGATCTCCATTCCGCTCAGTGCGATCGGGTTGGTCTGCGGGGCCAGCGGCGTTGTTGCCGCGCGGCGGGGATATGCGAATAGCTTGCGCTTGGCCGCGATCGGCGCCGTGCTGTGCAGTATCACGTTAAGCGCCGGCGTATTCGTCAACTTCGCGCCGCGATCGGAAACGCCGAACCGCTCGCCGATTCCGTTGTGGGAGCCTCCGCCGGGCCGCCCGTCTGTGCCGCCGCCTGCCAACAACTTCTAGTGCCCCGCAGGATAGGGGTTGCGGATATCCCGGATCCCGCCTATTCAAGGGGGACGCATGGAACGCCGCAGCCGGACCGGCGGATCGGCAGGCGGCATGCCGTTTGCTATGGAGGGCATGATCCTCAGCAGACGATCCATCAGGCATTGCTGATCGGGCGTGTGCGTCCTGCCTGGCAAGGAGTGCTCTTGCTCCCGGCCACGCTGCGAAGGGCGTCAAACGCGTTGTAGTCAGGGGCCGGATTGACCGTCCGCGTTACTCATTGACCGATTGCGGTCCGCGGGGGCCGCTTGCCCGATTGCCCAGCAGCCCTGATGCCGCCCCATGAGAACCACGCCGAACCGACGCGACGATGCCGGTCTCGCCCGACGATGCTTCAAACAAGCCGCCGAAACGGCGCGGACCAGCAGCCGCGAGGATCTGCTGGCGCACTTTCAACGCGTCAGGGCCGCGAGCGTCGAGATGTGCCGACCGCTGACGGCCGAAACTTACCGCATACAGCCGGCCGAAGAAGTCAGCCCGCCGTGGTGGAACCTGGGTCATACGAGTTGGCACTATGTGCGTGCAGCGCTGGAACCCTTCGGCGGTCGCCGCGAGCCGGAAGACGATGAATTCGATTTCGTGCTCAACTCTTATTATGCCGTGTTCGGCGAGCGGCTGGCGCGCGGCAGGCGCGGCTCGCTGAGCAAACCGACGACGGAAGAGATCTACGCGTATCGCGCCTCGGTCGACCGGCGCGTCGAAGAACTCTTGATGCAGATCAGCGAGGAACGGCTCGACGAACTTGCGTTTCGTCTGGTGGTGGGGATGAATCACGAGCAGCAACACCAGGAGCTGTTTTATACCGAAATCAAGAATATTCTTGCGCAAAATCCGCCGTCGCTGCGAGCGGCCTACCTGCCCTCGGATGCTTCGGAAAGCACCGGCGGGTTGCCTGATCCGCTTCGATTTCTAGAATTCTCCGGCGGCCTGTCGGAATTCGGACACGCGGGGCCCGAGTGGTGCTGGGACAATGAGTTGCCTCGGCACAAGCATTTTCTGGCGCCGTTCGCCCTGGCGGACCGCTTGACGACGAACGGCGAATTTCTCGCGTTCATCGAAGACGGGGGCTATCAGCGTCAGTTGCTGTGGCTTGACAACGGCTGGAATGCCGCGTGCGAACAAGCGTGGAAAGCTCCGCTTTACTGGGAGCGCGTCGACGGCGAGTGGCATAACTGGACCCTCGCTGGTCTGCGTCCGCTCGCCATGGACGAGCCGGCCTGCCACCTGAGTTTTTACGAAGCCGATGCATTCACCCGCTGGCGATCCGAAACTTTTGCAGACGAGGGCTCGGTGCGTCTGCCCACCGAGCGGGAATGGGAACACGCAGCCCGCCGGATGGAGTGTCAGGCGGACGCGGGAGCGTTTCTGGATCTCGGCCGATTGCATCCTCGCCCGGCGACCGGAACGGCTCCGCTGCGACAGATGTTCGGCGTGGCCTGGCAATGGACCGCCAGCTACTACGAGCCGTATCCCGGCTATCAATCCTTTGCAGGCGACCTGGCCGAGTACAACGGCAAGTTCATGGACAATCAGCGTGTCTTGCGGGGCGGATCGTGCGCGACGCCGCAGGACCACTTTCGCGTGACCTATCGCAATTTCTGGCCCGCCGTCACGCGGTTTCAATTCACGGGTCTTCGTTTGGCGCGCAACTGAAAGGACGATTGATGAGCAGTACGAAGCGAGCGATTTCAGGGAAAACCAGACGCGCCGTCAACAGCCCTTTTGCGCGCGACGTGCTGGCGGGGCTTTCTCGCCGTCCCAAGTCGCTTTCTTCGATGTACTTTTACGACGAAAAAGGGAGTCGGCTGTTCCAGCAGATTACCGAACTTGACGAGTATTATCTCACCGGCGCCGAACGCGAGATACTGCAGACCCATTGCAGCCGGCTCGCGGAACGGCTCTCCGCCGGGTCGTTCCGGCTCGTCGAACTAGGCGCGGGCGACGGCAGAATAACCAAGGTCTTGCTGCGGCATTTCGTCGAGCGCGGGTTGCAGTTCGAGTACGTGCCGGTCGACATCTGTGAAGAGGCGGTCGTCGGCCTGACGGACTCGCTGCGTCCGCTGGCCGCTGAGAGCAAGATGCGCGTCGACGGCATGGCGGCCGAATACTTCGAGGCCTTGGCCGCGCTCTCCCAGCGAGAGCCTCAGCCGACTTGCGTGCTGTTCCTCGGCTCGAACCTCGGCAACTTTCAGCCCGCCGGCGCACGGCGGTTCTTAAGCGGCGTGCGGCAGACGCTTCGTCCGGGAGACCGGCTGTTGATCGGCTTGGACCTGAAGAAGGATCCCGAGGCGCTGATCA
>DASZUP010000930.1:0-4441 GCA_035547635.1 Pirellulales bacterium | reverse complement strand
GAACGTGCCGTCGGCATTGAGCGTGACCGTGCCGTGTTGCGGGGCATCGACGAGCGCCGCGGTGAGCGGATCGTTTTCCACGTCGGTGTCGTTGGCCAACACGCCGCCCGTCGTTACGACCAGCGGAGTGTCCTCATCGGTCGAGTAGCTGCTATCGTCAACAGCCACCGGCGGGTCGTTGACCGGGTTGACCGTGATCGTCACGGCCGCCACGTTGCTGTCGGCCGTGCCGTCGTTGGCCTTATAGGTGAACCCGTCCGTGCCGTTGAAATTGGCCTCCGGCGTGTAAGTGAACGTGCCGTCGGCATTGAGCGTGACCGTGCCGTGTTGCGGGGCATCGACGAGCGCCGCGGTGAGCGGATCGTTTTCCACGTCGGTGTCGTTGGCCAACACGCCGCCCGTCGTTACAACCAGCGGCGTGTCCTCATCGGTCGAGTAGCTGTCGTCGTTCACGGCCACGGGCGGATCGTTGACCGGGTTGACCGTAATCGTCACGGCCGCCACGTTGCTGTCGGCCGTGCCATCGTTGGCCTTATAGGTGAAGCCGTCCGTGCCGTTGAAGTTCGCTTCCGGCGTGTAAGTGAACGTGCCGTCGGCATTGAGCGTCACCGTGCCGTGTTGCGGGGCATCGACTAGCGCCGCGGTGAGCGGATCGTTTTCCACGTCCGTATCGTTGGCCAGCACGCCGCCGGTCGTCACCACGAGCGGAGTGTCCTCATCGGTTGAGTAGCTGCTATCGTCAACAGCCACCGGCGGATCGTTGACCGGGTTGACCGTAATCGTCACGGCCGCCACATTGCCGTTATCGGTTCCATCGTTGGCCATGTAGGAGAACCCGTCCGTGCCGTTGAAATTCGCATCGGGCGTGTAAGTGAACGTGCCGTCGGCATTGAGCGTCAGCGTGCCGTGTTGCGGTCCGCTGACCAGCGCCGCCGTGAGCGGGTCGCTTTCGACATCGGTGTCGTTGACGAGCACGCCCGAGGCGGGAGCGACCGTCAAGGTCGTATCTTCGTCGAGCGAATAGGCGTCGTTCTGCGATTGCGGCGGATCGTTGACCGCAATCACATTGATGGACACGGTCGCGACGTTACTGTCGGCCGTACCGTCGTTGGCCTTGTAAGTGAAGCTGTCGGCGCCGTTGAAATTGGCGTTCGGGACATAGCTGAAAGAACCATCCGCGTTCAACGTCAGCGTGCCATTCGCAGGTCCGCTGACCAAAACTGCCGATAGCGGGTCGGCGTCGGGGTCTGTGTCGTTGGCCAATACGCCGCCGGAAGGAATATTCAACGTGTTGTCTTCGCTGATCGCGTAAGAGTCATTCGTCGCCGTCGGCGGATTGTTCACGCCGACCACGCTCAAGGTGGTCGTGGCCACGTTACTGTCGTGCAGACCGTCGCTGGCGACGAAAGTAATGATGCGATCCGTCGTATCGGGGTGCTGCGACGCGTTGTCGTAGCTCACCGTCTTGAGCACCTGCAGATAGTCCGCCACGCTATCGGAACCTGAGAGCGTCAATACTCCAGAACCGCTGTCGTACGAAGCGGTGATCGCCGTGCCGGAAGTGTCGGCAGAGAGGTTTTCCAAGGCGCCGTCGTGCAGATTCGTGATCGTCACGGTCAGCGAGGCCAATTTAGAACTGTCGGCATCGGCCAGCGCGGCGTCGGTATCGGCCAATAGCACCGGCCCGCCGCCCTCGGTAAAGGTCGCGATGAAATCCGCGCCTGGCACGGGGTTATCGTCCGCATCGAGATCGATCGTCGGCGCAGCGCCGCCCGCGCCCACCTTGAGCGTGACGGCGGCCAGCGCGCTTTTCGACGTGCCATCGTCGGCCTGATAGGTGAAGCTGTCGACCCCCGCGAAGCCGGCGTCGGGCGTGTAGCTGAACGATCCGTCGGCTTGCAGGGCGAGCGTGCCGTGGGCCGGCCCGCTGAACAGGCTGGCCGTCAGCGAGTCCCCCTCGGGATCAGAGTCATTGGTCAACAGGCCGGGCGCCGTAATCGACAAGGGGGTATCTTGCTGCACGGCGAACAGGTCGTTCGCGGCGACCGGCGGCGAGCCTGATAGCACCAAGCGCTTATCGAGTGCTTCAAGTTGCGCATTGCGCACCCGACGGCGGCGGCGGAGGGACTTGATGGCGGCGAGCTTCTTCGACTTCTTCATCGTGCATCCTTTCGTGATTGACGCGAGAGCCCCTTAACGTTCCGTGATTTCGAGAAGACTTTTTGCCTCTAGGCGATCGAGAGGCGATTTCATCGGGCGCGCAGCGCGAGCGCAAACGCCCGAAGACGATTACGCCTCCGACGACTGCCGGAGGACGGCGATGGAGGTGCGCGCAATGTCTGGCTCGACGTGGCCAGGCGGCGCACCACGATCGTTACAAAACTACGGGAGGTCCCTTAGCGACAGCGGTGGGACTTGTGCATGATGGACTCCTTTCTCGACGGCCGAGCAAAGCGGCCGCTTTGCGAAGAGTTTCATCCTGAAACTATGCAAACCGGGCATAATTCGTATCACGCTGTGCCACGGAGCACGCGTTCCCTTGCCCAGAGGCGCGAGACGCGGCGGACTAAGAAACAAACTTGCTGGCCCAAGTCCGTCGCGTCGGTAGTGAGTCTAACGAGACGATCGCCAATGACAAGATGCGCGAAAGCGAATTTTCGTTCGTTTGCCTGATATCGATGTGGACCGATCCGTGTCGGCGTTCTCTAAGTTTCGGCGCTGCAAGCGCATCAGTTTCGACCTCCCAGCGCAGCACTCGCCGTAAGTTTTTTTCAAAACGAGCCTGGGGAAATTCCTTCCGGCGTGCTAGCACTTTCCGAAATGCCGCCCGCGAGAATTCCGAACGGCGGCGCCATTCGTCCGATCATCGTTCGCGCCCAAGGACTGCGTCCGCAGGAAATAACGAATAAAATTCGTCAGAACATTCTTCACTACAGTTTGTCTCTTCTAAATTCATGTTGGCAGGCGCAACCCTGGCCGCGACGGGCGGAACGAACCCGTCAGACTTCGCGGACGCGGGAACGTACTCTCGGGATGCCGAGGGCGAAGGCATCGCCCGGCCATCATGAATCTTCCCGGCCTGCGCCTCTGACGCAGGCGCCGCGTTCTTCCGATTTTATCAATCTCCCTTGCGACTTCAGATCGCGAATGATGTCGCGCCCGTCCGGGCGCCGATGGGATACACGGTCGCGGCCGATTCCGCCGCCTTGTTTTTCCACCGAGAGAAAAAGCAGTTTCGAATGACTTCTCCTCCTGCAGCTGTTTGCCTGCTCGCCGAACTTGAAGCCCGGCAAGACGAGGTTCTCATGCGCCTCGAAGAGCTGGAACGACGCATTGAAACGGCGCTGGCCGAGTTCACCGCGCTGAAACTTCCAGAATTCAAGCCGCGGAACGAGCGGCAGGCGTCGGCCGCTTAGCGGCAAGAGTGGCCTCTCTGGCCCCCCTGGCTCGGAATCCGCCTCTTTGCTCCGCTCGATCGCGTCTCAATCCCCCCGTCGCGAAGAGAATTGCGCCCTGTCCCAGCCATCTTGCGCAATTTGCCGCGCGCGCTTGGCCGCAGTTCGAGCGTTCTTTGAAGTGCCGTTGTCTCAGAAGATTGGCACGAAGCGGAGCAGCCATGAATCGCAAGTCGCATCGTCTGGCCTCGTTGAACCGTTCTAACTCCTTGCGACGAAGTCGCTTAACGCTAGAAACTCTCGAGCTGCGGACTTTGCTCTCGGCCTCGCCGCTCGATGGCGTTACAGCCCAACCGATGCTGCATGCGCTTGCCAGCCCTGGCGGGACGCCTGGCGGAATGTCGCCCGCACAGATTGCGCAGGCCTATGGGTTCAACCAGATTCAGCTCTCGGGCGGCGTCAAGGGAGACGGCAGCGGCCAAACCATCGCCATCGTCGACGCCTATGACGACCCTACCATCGCCAGCGACCTGGCGAAGTATGACAGCCAATTCGGCCTGGCCGCGCCGCCGAACTTCACCAAAGTCTACCAAAGCGGCTTTAAGCCGCAGGCCGACTCGGGCTGGTCGCAGGAAATCTCGCTCGACGTCGAATGGGCCCACGCTATGGCGCCCAAGGCCAAGATCGTGCTGGTCGAGGCCAACTCGGCCAACCTGAGCGACCTGCTCAGTGCGGTCAACACGGCCCGCAACATGCCGGCCGTGAGCGTGATCTCCATGAGCTGGGGCTCCAGCGAGTTCTACGGCGAAACAAGTTACGACAGCTACTTTACGACGCCGGCCGGCCACCAGGGCATCACTTTCGTGGCTTCGTCGGGCGATCAAGGGGCGCCCGGCTTGTGGCCGTCGCTGTCGACGAACGTGTTGGCCGTCGGCGGCACGTCGCTGCATTTATCGGGCGGCGCCTATGGCAGCGAAACGGCCTGGTCCGGCAGCGGCGGCGGCACGAGCCAATATGAGAACGAGCCGAGTTACCAGTCGAACGTC
>DASZUP010000929.1:0-17956 GCA_035547635.1 Pirellulales bacterium | reverse complement strand
GGGGGTCAAGGCAACAGAAGGCGATCAGTCGGTCGGGATGCGCCTGGGCGGCTTCGATGGCCGCGTCGCTCGTCATCTGCGGCTGCATCACGGGAGCGGCTTCCGGCGAGACCAGCGGCAAAATCACCGCTCGCTCCACGTCGTGTTCGTCCATCCAGCCGAGCAGGACTCTCGGCGTGACCATCTGTCCATAGCGAAAGGCGCCAAGATGCGTGTGAATATCGATGTACTTGTGCTTGGGACTGCTGCCGGCGGCCGCCCTTGCGGAGCGGGCGCCAACAACCGCGGCCGCTGCCGAGGCAGCCAGGAAGCGGCGTCGCGAAACGGGCGGCACGTAAGTTACGGGCGAATTGAGGGGCTGTGTCACGAAAGAATCTCCTTCACTACCTTGCCCGCCACGTCGGTCAGCCGGTAATCGCGTCCGGCATGCCGATACGTCAACCGTTCGTGGTCGATGCCCAGCAAGTGCAGAATGGTCGCCTGCAGATCGTGAACGTGGACCGGGTTCTCCACGACATTGTAACCGAACTCGTCCGTGGCGCCGTATGCACGGCCGCCTTGCACGCCGCCGCCGGCCATCCAGGCGGAGAAGGCGAACGGATGATGGTCGCGGCCTTCCTTGCCGGCCGTGCTGCCGCGGCGGACTTCTCCCATCGGCGTGCGTCCGAATTCGCCCGCCCAGACCAGCAACGTCTCGTCGAGCAAGCCTCGCTGTTTCAGATCTTGCAGCAATCCGGCGGTCGGCAGATCCGTCATGCCGCAGTTGTTGGCCAAGTGCTTGTCCAAATGGCTGTGATCGTCCCACGAGGTATGTAGCAGATGCACGAAGCGCACGCCTCGCTCGATCATCCGCCGCGCCAGCAGGCAGTTGGCGCCAAACGGTCGCGTCTGCTCTGCATCCAACCCGTACATGGCGCGTGTGGCGGCCGTCTCCTGGCTGAAATCGAGCAATTCCGGCGCGGCGGTCTGCATCCGAAAGGCCATCTCGTAGCTGGCGATGCGCGAGGCGATCTCGGCGTCGCCCGTGCTTTGTTGATGCAGCCGGTTGAGATCGGCCAGTGCATCGAGCCGCGCTCGCTGCGTGGCGGCGCTGATTCCGGTTGGAAGATGGAGATGCAGGATCGGATCGCTGGAATTTCGGAACGTCACGCCGCGATAGGTCGAAGGCATAAAGCCGCTGCCCCACAGCGCGCTGCCCGCGCCTTCCAATCCGCGGCCGTCATCGGAGATCAACACCAGGTAGCCTGGCAGATTCTCGCAGACGCTGCCCAACCCGTAGTTCACCCAGGAACCGATGCTGGGATTGCCGAACAACGGCGAGCCGCTATGGAACAGCAATTCCGCAGCATCGTGCGTGCTCTGCTCGCAGTGCAACGAACGGATCAGGCAGATCTCGTCGGCCATTGCGGCGGTATGCGGAACCAGCTCGGAATACTCGATGCCGCTTTGCCCGTAGGGCTTAAAGGCTCGACGGCTCGCCATTAACGTGCCTGCCTTGATCTGTGGATCAGGGAGCGAAGCGACGAGCGACTCCGGCGGCGGTTGGCCATGCCATTTGGCCATTTGCGGCTTCGGATCGAACAAGTCGAGATGCGATTGGCCGCCGACCATAAACATGAAGATCACGTTTTTGGCCCGAGGCGCGAAATGAGGCTGCGTCGCGGCGGCGCCATCGCCGGCCAACAGATGCCACAGCGCCATGGCGCCGAAGCCGTGCGAGCTGCGGGCGAGGAACTGCCGGCGGGAGATGCCGGCAGGCAGGGCGCCAAAGTTCATGCGATTGTTCATTGGTTCACGCTCAACGTCATTCCCTGGTGACGGCTTCGTCCAGATTTAGCAGCACGCTGCACAGCGCCACCCAGGCGGCCTCGGCGGACGAGCCTTCAACAAGCGGTGTATCTTGCAGCAATTGCTGGGCGGATGCGGCGTCGCTTTCAAACAACTCCTGCTGCTGCCGGAGATAGGCGAGCAGACGCTGCACTTCGGCCCCTTGCGGGTTTCGGCCCAAGGCAAGCAGGAAGGCGCGGGAAAGCCTCCGCTCATCGACGTTGCCTTCCTTTCCTTCGCCGTTTGTGCCTCGCTCCTCTCGCAGTACGCGCGCCGCGAATGCCTGTGCGGCTTCGAGAAATACCGGATCGTTCAACAGGTTCAGCGCCTGCAGCGGCGTGTTCGAACGCTCGCGCCGAGTGCAGCTTCGGCTGGCGTCCGGCAAGTCGAAGGTGACGAACTGGGCGAACGGGGAGGTGCGCTGCAGAAAGGTATACAGCCCGCGGCGATAACGGTCGGCCCCTTCGCTTGGCTCCCAGACGCTCCGGTAGGCTTCCTTCGAGACGCTCTCGGGCTGCGGCGGCTTCACGCTCGGCCCGCCGACGGTCCGGCAGAGCAGGCCGCTCGCGGCCAGCGCCGAGTCTCGCACCGCTTCGGCCGACAGTCGCAGCCGGACCTGGCGAGCGAGCAGCACGTTGTTCGGATCGCGTTCGGCCAGATCGGGCCGCGCAGCCGACGTCTGGCGGTAGGTTTGCGACATCACGATCTGCTTCAGCATCACCTTCACGCTCCAGCCGCCGCGAACAAATTCGATGGCCAGCCAATCGAGTAGTTCGGCGTGTGAGGGACGATCCCCGCGAACGCCGAAGTTCTCCGAAGTCGCCACAAGACCGCGACCGAACAACTCCTGCCACATCCGGTTCACTGCCACGCGTGCCGTCAACGGGTGCTCGGGCGAGACGAGCCAACGCGCCAACGCGAGACGGTCCGCTTGTCGGCCTTCTAGCAAAGGCGGCAGCGCCGCCAGCGTGCCCGGCTGCACTACTTCGCCCGCTCGACGGAAATCGCCGCGAATGTGAACGTGCGTGACTCGCTGGGCCGGGGCCTTCATCATGGCGGGCGCCCGCGTCACGTGCGACAGCTCCTTGGCCAGCGCCTCAAGCTTGCTTCGCAGTTCACTGATTTTCAGCTCTTTGAACTTCTCGCTGAATTCCGCCGGCGGGCGGCTGAGGAAATAATCCAGCAATCGATCTTTCTGATCCTGCGTTCGCTCTGCCAGCGGCGTCTTGATGATGTTGAGCCCTTCGAGCTGCCCTTCGCCAAGATCCTGTCCCCATTGCAAACCGAGCAGTTCCAACGCACGGTCCCAGGCATAGCTCTGACCCGGATGGGCCTCGGTTTCGAGCATCCGCCGCTCCCAATCGGCTTGCAGTTCGGCCAGCGGCGCCGCCACGGGCGCGAGCAACTCCGCCCGCTTGCGGTCGTGTTCTTGTTTTGCTGTTTCCCAAGGTGCGCGTTCTCCCGGCAACGGAGCGTTGAAGTTCACCTCGTCGGCGTCGTTGAAGAAGGCGTAGAGCTGGTAGAACTCGCGCTGCGTGATGGCGTCGAACTTGTGATCGTGGCACTCCGCACAGCCGATGGTCAGGGCCAGCCAGGTGGTCGCCACGGTGGCCGTACGATCGATGACCTGTTTGACGCGGAACTCCTCCAAATCGGCGCCCCCTTCGCGATTGCTCAGCGTGTTGCGAAGAAAGCCCGTGCCCATTCTTTGCGACGCCGTCGGCCCCGGCAGCAGATCCCCTGCCAACTGGTAGATGGTGAACTCATCGAATGGCAGATCGCGATTGAAGGCGTCCACCACCCATTGCCGATAACGCCAGGCGACGGGCCGGAGAAAGTCCTGCAAGTAACCGTCGGTGTCCGCATAATGCGCCAAATCGAGCCACCACCGCGCCCAGCGCTCGCCAAAATGGACCGACGCAAGCAAGCGGTCGACGACGCGTTCATAGGCATCGTCTCGGCGGTCGTTCACAAACGCGTCGACTTCCAATGGCGAAGGCGGCAGGCCGGTCAGGTCGAGCGTGACGCGCCGCAGCAGCGTGTGGCGGTCGGCTTCCGGCGACGGTTCGATTTTCTCCGCCGCTAATCGCGAGCGAATGAAGCGGTCGATGGCGGATTCGCTTCCGTCAGCCGGCGGAGGCTCGACGCGTTGCGGCGGCAGGTAGGCCCAATGCGGTTCGTACTCGGCGCCTTGCTCGATCCAGCGCCGCAGTACGTCTCGCTCGGCCGCGGTCAGACGCTTGCCGGTTTCGGCCGGCGGCATGAGCAGGGCTTCGTCGGTAGCGCTAACGCGCTCCCAGAGGGCACTCTCGGCCGGTTTGCCGGGCACAATCGCCGTGACGCCGGAAGGGAGTTCAGCGGCGGCCGACTCTCGCAGGTCGAGCCGCAGCTCGGCTTCGCGTTTGGACTTGTCGAAGCCGTGGCAGGCAAAGCAGTTGTCGGCCAGAATCGGCAGTACGTCGCGGTTATACCGGACGGGCTCCGCGGCCTCGCCGGAATTCAGGCCGCACAGCCATGCAAGTAAGACGACGAATGTAGGGCGATACAGCTTACCTTGACGCTTCCAAATGCGCGTCGCGTTCGCCGTATCTCGATTCCGCATCTTGAACCGGCGCAATCGAGGCCCCATCCTCCTTGTGCGGATTGGTGAACAAGATGGAGAGCTAGAAATTGTCATCGAAAGCATTTCCAAGGCCCCATCCAGCTTGCCTGGATGGTGAATAAGACGTTTTCAGGCCAAGAATCTCCTTCACCATCCAGACGAGCGGTCCGTTGATTTAATCGCGTCGCGAACGAGATAAAAAGACTTACGACGACGGTTGCTGACGCAAGTCGTTATTCCTCGGTTGTGCAGGTCGTTTTTGCGATTAAATCGACAGGCCGCGAGCTGGATGGGGTCGCAGCAGGCGCGTCGCCTGCGTCTAGTTCGCCATCTTCTTCACCATCGAGGCAAGCTCGATGGGGTCGAAAGACGCCGAAGCTCATGAGGCGGAAGGGCAGATTCACAAAGCGCTAAGTCGTCCTCGGACCGATAAAACGTCCGCCTCTTTCCATCTTCTCCTGCTCAGCCGCTACGGGCTATGATAAAATGCGCAAATGTTTTTAGCTTTTGCGCACGCAGCGAGGAGATGATGAGCCATCGGGCCGCTGGTCGCCGTAGCGACGCCGAAGCGGCTGCGCCGGTCCGGGTCGCATTGCTGGTCGACACCTCGACCGGCTACAGCACGCAGTTGATCCAGGGCGTGGCGCAGTACGCCCGAGAGCACGGCCGCTGGCAGTTGCTGCTTGAACCGCGTGGTTCGCGAGAGCGTTGGCGGATGCCACGACACTGGCGGCCGGACGCCGTCATTGCCCGAGTCATGCACCGTTCACTGGTGCGCGATCTGCAAAAGCTGGCCGTGCCGGTGGTCAACGTTTCTCGCAGTGTCTTGCCGGAGTACGCCTGCGCTCAAGTGACGATCGACGAGCCGAAGATCGGGGCCTGGGCCGCGGCGCATCTGTTGGAGCGAGGCTTAAGAAATTTCGGCTACTGCGGGCTCACGGCGCAGCCCTACTATACGGATCGTTGCGGGCCGGAGTTCCGCGATCAGTTGGCGGGCCGCGGCTTCGCCTGCCGCATCTTTCGTTCTTTCAGCCAGGGTGGCGCGGCACGCGCGGCGCCGACGCTCGCGGAACGCAAACGCTGGCTGCGCTCGTTGCCTACGCCCGCGGGCGTGTTCGCGACGAGCATCGAAGACGCTTACGCGCTGAACGAAGTCTGCCGGGCCTGCCGGCTGCGAGTGCCGGAAGACGTCGCCCTGCTTTGCGGCGAGGACGACGCACTGCTCGGCACGATCGTCGATCCGCCGCTGTCGTGCATCGATCTGGATTCGAAGCGCGTGGGCTACGAGGCCGCGGCGCTGTTGGATCGTTTGCTTGCCGGCGCAGCCCCGCCTCCTGCCCCGCGGTTGATCTCGCCGCAACGAATTGTGGCGAGGCAATCGACCGACACGGTGGCGGTCGACGATCCGGACCTGGCGCGCGCCATGCGGTTCATCCGAGCGCAGGCAACCGGTCCGATTGACGTGGCGGACGTGCTGCGCGTCGTGCCCCTCTCGCGGCGCTTGCTGGAGCAGCGGTTCAAGCAGGTCTTCGGGAGATCGCCGGCGGCGGAAATCCGCCGGGTGCGGGTCGAACGCGCCAAGGAGTTGTTGGCGGCGACCGATTGGAGCATGCCGCGGATTGCGGCGGCGGCAGGGTTCTCGCAGACGGAAGTGATGAACCAGGTGTTTCGACGCGAGTTGAAGCTCACGCCTTCCGCGTACCGCCGCAACGCCCGTCCGGGCGGAACGCCGGCGTCCTAACCGCCGATGCCATAACTGGCCATATTGGTGTTGATTCCGCCCCACATCCCGCCCGACTTGCCGCCGACCGAACTGATCAGGACGATGAGCGAGGCGATGAAGAGCGCGAGCATGACAGCATATTCCACGGCAGTGGCAGCTTCCTCGCCGCGATAAAAACGGTTGAGCTTTTCCAGCAATGGACTACCCTCCTGCGCTCTCGCGTTCCCGTGCAAGCTGAATCGGGCCGGATCGTGAAGACGCCGTGCACGTCGCACGACACATCAAAACCCTAGGTCGAGCCGCGGTCCAAGTCAAACAAGGATTTTCGCCCAATTATTCATCAATTTCCTGTCTTTTGACTCGGCGCCCTGGGCCGGCGGCGGAAAGGCGGCGCCAGACAGCGTTTTGCCGTCACGCGGAAGACAGGTCATCTCGGTCCGGCGATTCCGATTATTTGCGGCCGACCAGAGGCAAGGACAGGGCGTCTTCACCGATGCCGGGCGGATCGGGCGAGCGCAAAGGGACTTGCCATCGGACAATCCGAGATGCCGCCGGGCCGTCTTCCGCTTCGCCGGCAAAGCCGACCTCGGTTCGCACCAGGCCGGCGACTTGGATCATCTCCTCGGCGGCTGCGCGAATCCGGCCGTTGGCGCCGTGCCACAACGCTAACGGCGCCTCGCGAGCCAGAACCGAACCTTGCCCGGACCAGTTGAAATGCTCAATCAGCGGACCGGGATGCGCGGCGCCGCGAAAAACAACCAACCCTGCACCAGGCGCCGGCACAAACGCGCAATCCGCAGCCAGCACGGCGAGCTTGCCTGCCTCGTCGCCCAACGCCTGGTAACGGCATTCCAGCAGAGCGAAGGCGCCGCGCAGCGTGACATGCTCCAGCGCCAGCGTGATCGGTTCGTCGACTTGCGGCGCCTCCGCCAGCACAATCAACGGCCCGGGGCCCAAGTGCAGGCTGTGGGCGAAATCAAACGTCAAGGCCGCTCCGATTTCGCAACGCACCGCCGCGGAGACTTGCCGGAAGACGCAGCGCTGAACGCTCAATTCGCCAGCCGGCAACGTCAGCTCGGACTCGCCCGCGGGCGGACTCCCCAGCCAGGCTATGGCGGCGGGCAGGCGATCGGTCGATAGATTGGCGGCCGCCGATTGAAACGAGCAGCCCGAGAAGCGGGCGCTCAACGCTCGCACCATGACCATGGCGGCCGCATCGCCTCGCGGCGCCGGCGAACCGTCCGCGATGAAATCGACGTTTTCGAAGTGCACGTCCTCGGCGTCAACGACCAACCCGGTCGGCGGCGCCGAAATCGCGGCCCGCTTACCCGCCGGTCCGCGGACCGTCATACCGTCCGTCAGCGAAGAGCCGTCGAGCCGTTGCGGCTTTCCCCCTTTCAACTCCAGCACGTTCGCGGCGGGCTCCGTCCAGGCCGTCTGCAAGACCGCGCCGTGGTCGTCCGGCGCAACAGCGGCGTTCGGCTTGCCGAGCGAAGCCAGCGCCTGATCCGTCGGCAATCGGTCCGGCTCTTCGCCCACCGCGGATGCTTGCTGCGGCGAGGCGTTCGACGGGGCCGTGCTGCGATGCTTCAGCCACGCTGCGCCCCAGTACGGCCACGCGCCGACCAGGGCGGCTGCAACGGCGCTGGCCGCCGCCGCCAATCGCATCGCCTTGCGGGCCGGACGCCGCGTGACTCTGGCGATGGGCGAAGGTCGACGCAGCGAGGTCGCCGAGCGACGCGCGGCTCTCGCCAGTTGGCTCTTGGCCGTTCTTGAAGGCGTTGCCAGACGGACGGCGAGACGGCCCATCGTATCCGGCCTCAGCTTCGGATCGCGGCGCAGGCACTCGGAGATCGTCTCGGCCAAAGCGGCCGGAACGTCTGGCGCCAGTTGGCAAACATCGAGCACCTTTATGGTCTGCGCGGCGCGGAGCTTGGCCAGGCTCGTGGCGCCGGGGATGGCCGGCCGTCCGGCGAGTAAATGCCACCAGAGACAACCGCAGGCGTAAATATCGCTTGCCGTGTTGGCCGTCGTTCCGGCAGCGACCCGTTCCGGCGCCAGGCATTCGTAAGCTTCGGGCGGCAACTCCGCATGGCCGAAGCCCTCATCCGGACGCACCGCCAGCCGCAACCCCGGCTCCGGCAGCCAGACCTTGCCGTGCGCGTCGAGCAAAACTTGCCCCGGTCTCAAGTCGCCATGCAGCAACTCCGCCTGTTCGCAAGCCAGCAAGGCGGCCAGCATCTGCTGCGCAATCTCCAGCACCGCGGCGGGCGGAAAGCGGCCATGGTTAATCATCCATTCGGCCGCCGTTTGGCCCCGCACGTCGGGGGCGGCGGCCCAGAGCTTATTTTCGCCCGCCGTCCCAGTCTCGACGACCGGCGCCAAATGGCCGACCGTCGCCAGGCCGGCGCCGCGATGCACCAGTGATTTCAGCCTGGCCGATATCTCGGCCTGGGCGCCTGGCGAGCAGGAGCTGATCGAAAGCCGCATCCAACGCTGCTGGCGCCGCTGATAGGCCCGAAACACGCGCGCGTATCCGGGCGAGGGAAGCGGCTGGAACAGTACAAACGGGCCAACCTCCAGCGACTTGCCGCGGCCGGCGTTGATTTCTGCGGCTTGATAGGGAGTAAGCACGCGGGCCTGCGCCAAAGCGTCGACCCAGACCGACTCAAAAGCGGGCAGATCTCGCGAGAGGCGGCGCACTCGCCCACGGACGGCGCGCACCTGCTCCTCACGGGCCAACCCGAGTTTGGATAACAGATTGACCAGCTCTGGCGGCGGATGTTCCCTCACGGCGGCGTTGCTATCAGAAACCGCCGTTTACGGCAAGATCACTCGCTTTCGATCTCGACGATCACTTCCACTTCGGTGGCAATGCTGCCCGGCAGCGAACCCATGCCGACGGCGCTGCGGGCGCCAACGCCATTCTCCTTGCCGAAGACATCGGCGAACAGCTCGCTGAAGCCGTTGATCACGGCCGGATGCTGCTGGAAGTCGGGCGTGGAGTTGACCATGCCCAGCGTCTTGATCACGCGACGGACTCGGTCCAGGCTGCCGAGATGCGACCGCAACGAGGCCAGATGGGCCAGGCCGGTCTGACGGGCGGCGTTATAGCCGTCCTTCATGTCCTGGTCGGCGCCGACGCGGCCGCAGATCATCGACCCGTCCGTCCGGAGCGGACCATGGCCCGACACATAGCACAAGTTGCCTACGATCACGACCGGCTTGTAGACGCCGGCGGGTTTTGGCGGCGGCGGCAGTTCCAGTCCTAGCTCTTTGACTCGCGCTTCAGCACTCACGTGGCAAACTCCGGAAAAAAGTCTCAGGCACTTGCTGCGACGGCGACGCAGCGGTCCGATTCTAACTCACCTGGCGGGTTCCGTCCAGCATCGCGGCGGGCTATGTCACGCGCTGCGAGCGCCCCGTTTTCGCAGCCTCGTAGGCGGCATAAACAGTTTTCAGCACGCGCAAGCTTTCTTCGCTGGTGATGGGCGCCGGAGCGGTCCCGGCCGCAAACTGCACGCAAGCTTGCACGAACGGAGTATATCCGCGGTTTCCTTTGTCGTATTCGAAGCGCTCGACCTTCGGTTGGCCGGTTCCCTGGCGGCTGTACCACTCTAGCGGCTGTTCTTCGACGGAGGCGAGCCGCAGCCAGCCGTCTTCGCCCCAAATCTGCAAGTGAGAATGGTAGCCGCGATCGAGGAAATACCCGGAGGTCATCGTGCCCAGCGCGCCGCTGTCGAATTTCAAGGCCAACGCGGCGGCGTCTTCCACGTCGAGCGGTTGGCCGCCGACCACGGCGGTAAAGCCCGCCACTTCACGGACGGCGCTCTGCATGATCATCTGCAGCATGTCCAGCCAGTGGATGCCGAGCCAGATCAGATGACCGCCGCCGGCCCGGTCTTTGTGAGCGAACCAGGTCTGGCGATAGGCCGGCGACTTGAGCCGCGTTTGATCGGCAATCAGGTGGATTTCCGCCCCATACAGCCGGCCGAGTTTTCCCTCGGCGACCAGCCGCCGGGCCTCGGCCACGGGCGCGTGGATGCGATTGGCCAAAGCCAGCATGATTTCCAGGTGTTTGCTCTGCGCCTTGCGAACCAGCGGCTCAAAGTCCTCGACCCGCACGCAAGCCGGTTTCTCCGCCAGCACATGGCAACCGGCATCCAGGGCCGCGTCGATGGCCGGCGGGGCCTTGGCCGCCTCTAAGGTCACCAGCGCCATGGCGGGCCTGGTTTCTCGCAGCATGCCGCTTGCCTCGCGATAGACGCCGACCAGCTTGTCGCCGAGCGCCTTACGCGCCGCCGCCTCCATGCCGCCCGTCGGGTCGGCCAGAGCCACGCCGGCGACTTCGTCGGTCGACCGCAACGCGTCGAGATATGCCGCAGTGTGCGCCCCTTCCGGATCAGTGATCAGCCCGACATGGATGGACTTTGCCACGGTTTCTCCTTAAAAAGGCGGTGACCTGGAATGCAAAAACCAATGCCGCGATGTCGGCGGCGAGGCTTGGCAAGCGGGCGAGCCGTCGGGCTTGCCGGGCGGGCTTACGGGGCGGCGGCGCTGCAACCAATCTATTCCGGGCCGCAAGGCAAAGCCACCCCGGCCCTAGCCGGCATTTTCCTGCCGGGTAGAGTAGACTACAACTGTTAAGGCAACATGCCGGGCTGAACCGGTTGCGGCGCCGAAAACCGGGCGCCGCCAAATGGGCTTTACGGCCCGCGGATTTCCATCGGACGAATTCGGGAGTGAACGCGTTTTGACGAAGCCTCGCCGTCGAGCCAGCTCGGCCGCCAGATCCACGTCTTCCGCGCGGCGCACTCGCGAGCCTGCCTGGGTGCGCCTGCGCGATGAGCAATTGCTCGATTTGCGGATGTGCGACCTGGACTTGAAGATCGAGGGCACGGTCCTCGAAACGCGAATCGAACAGCTCTATGCCGAGCTGGAAAAGCGCCACATCCGCCTGCGGCCTCACTGCTGGCTGTCCGAAGAGTGGTTCTCGCCCGATGGCGTGCCCGGAATCGCCATTCCGTTCTACCTGGCGCATCCCCGGCTGATGAAGCTGGAAAGCCGTAAGATGCTCGAGGTGGAAGGGGGCACGCGCGACTGGTGCATGCGCATCCTGCGGCACGAAGCCGGGCACACGATCGATTCCGCGTTCCGTCTGCACCGCCGGCGCGACTGGCAGCGCGTGTTCGGCAAGTCGAGCAAGCCTTACCCGGAATACTACCGGCCCAAACCGTACAGCAAGAGTTACGTGCTGCACCTCGACTCGTGGTACGCCCAAAGCCATCCGGCCGAAGACTTCGCAGAAACGTTCGCCGTCTGGCTCAAACCCGAGTCGCGGTGGCGAGTCCGCTACGCCGGCTGGCCCGCGCTCAAGAAGCTCGAGTTCGTCGATGAGCTGATGCAGGAAATCGCCTCGGCCGCGCCCGTCGTCCGCTCTCGCGAACGCGTCGAGCCGCTCTCGACGTTGCGAGTCACCCTGCGAGAACATTACGAGGCCAAGCAAGCGCGGTATTCGGCGGAGTACTCGGAAGTCTACGACCGCGACCTGCGGCGATTGTTTTCCGATACGTCGCAGGGTGGCGAGTCAGCCTCTGGATTCTTGCGCCGCGTTCGTCCGGAGATCCGCAGCACCGTGGCCCTCTGGACGGGCGAATACCAATACACGATCGATCAGGTGTTACAGGAAATGATTTCCCGTTGTCGGCAATTGAGGCTTCGCCTCGATCGCTCCGAAGCCAAAACCAAGCAGGACGCTACGGTGTTGCTCACCGTTCAGACGATGAATTACCTGCACGGCGGGCGGCACAGGGTCGCCTTATGAGTTCCCGCGGTTACAAGAAGAATCGCGTCTTGGTGCTGATGCACGAGTCGCTGGTTCCGCCCGACGACCTCGAAGGCCGTTCGCCGCGCGAAGTGGCCGAATGGAAGACCGAGTACGACGTGGTCGTCGGCCTGAGCAACCTGCACCACGAGGTCCGGCCGCTGGGCGTCAGCAGCGACCTGGGCGTGATCCGCGAAGCCATCGAGAACTGGCGGCCGCACATCGCCTTCAATCTGCTGGAGGAGTTCCACGGCGTCACGCTCTACGACCAGCACGTGGTCAGCTACCTGGAGTTGATGCAGCAGCCGTACACCGGCTGCAATCCTCGCGGTCTGCTGTTGGCTCGAGACAAGGCGCTGTGCAAGAAAATCCTGTCCTACCATCGCATCGCGGTGCCGGACTTCGCCGTGTTTCCCAAGGGGAAAGTCGTGCGGCGCTCCAAGCGGCTGCACTTCCCGTTGCTGGTCAAGACGGCTACGGAAGAGGCCTCGCTCGGCATCTCGCAGGCGTCCATCGTTTCCAGCGACGAAAAGCTGCGAGATCGCGTGGCCTTCGTCCACGAGCAACTCGGCGTCGACGCCCTGGTCGAGGAGTACGTCGACGGTCGAGAGCTGTACGTCGGCGTGCTGGGAAATCAGCGGCTGAGCACGTTTCCGATTTGGGAAATGCTGTTCACCAACATGCCCGAAGGCGTGGCCCACATCGCGACGGCCAAAGTCAAGTGGGACGCCAAATACCAGGAACGCAACGGCATCACGACCGAGGCCGCCAAGCACTTG
Organism: Pirellulales bacterium; assembly: GCA_035547635.1. Classification (GTDB taxonomy): domain Bacteria; phylum Planctomycetota; class Planctomycetia; order Pirellulales; family JAICIG01; genus JAICIG01. The sequence continues at coordinate 5,201 of DASZUP010000929.1, read as the reverse complement.
CCGAACGGACTCGAGGAGCGGCTGCCGAGGCTTTGCAAGCGCATCTACCGCATCCTCGGCCTCAGCGGCTACGCGCGGCTCGACTTTCGGCTCAATGAAGAAGGCAAGGTCTACCTGCTGGAGGTCAATCCGAACCCCAACCTGGCGTACGGCGAAGATTTTTCGGAGTCGGCCGAACGCATCGGGATCGGCTATGAAGAACTGCTGCAGCGGATCCTGAACCTGGGGCTCAGCTACCAGGCCCACTGGAAAACGGCCTACTGAAGCCGGTCGTTACGCTTTCGGCGAGACGATCGGCTCTTCGATGCGGATCGCCTTGCGGCCCTTGTAAGCGCCGGGATGCGCCGTAAATTTCGGCACGCCTTCCACTTCCACGATCAGCTCGCTGCGCATGTCCTTTTCCGTCGTGATGATGTCGCCGACGCGCAGGCCGACCAGTTCCTTGGTCGAGATCCGCGTGTCCGCCAGCCGCACGACCATGCCCAGCAACGAGCCTTGCAGGTTGCCGCTGATCTGCTGCATGCTTTCCGCCGTCGCCTGGCGTCGCCCGTAGGTCACCCAGCTATTCGACGACAACTTGCCGCTGATCCGCTCGATGGAATTGAACGGCACGCAGAGGTTCATCATCCCCCGCACGTCGCCGACCGTCAGCTCAAAGCTGATCAGCACGACGACTTCGTTCGGCGGGACGATCTGCACCAACTGCGGATTGCTCTCGACGCGAATCACCGCCAGGTCGAGATCGATCACGTTCTCCCAGGCGCGGTGCAGTTCTTCCAGGAACAGATCGGTGATGCGCCGCACCAGCCGCAGTTCGATCTCCGTGAGCGGGCGCCGCGCCAAGGCGCTGGTCTCGCGACCGCCGCCCAGCAGCCGATCGATGATCGGGTACAGAATCGAAGGATTGATGTCCAGGATCAGGTTGCCTTCGAGCGGCTCGGCCTTGAGCAGGTTGAAGCAGGTCGGGTTCTCGAGGCTGAACACGAACTCGCTGTAGGTCAGTTGGTCGACGCTGGTCAGCTTCATTTCAACGATCGACCGCAGCAGCGCCGACAGGGCGGCGCCGAAGTTGCGGCCGAAGCCTTCGTGCAGCGTTTGCAAGGCGCGCATCTGGTCTTTGCCGACGCGCTCCGGCCGCTTGAAATCGTACGGCGTGACCTTGTCGCGCGTGCGCGGCAGCGCCGGCGGAGGCCCCGGCGCCACGGCAGACCGCGAGGGGCTGCTGGACTTGGCATTCGCGTCGACTGCGTTCAGCAGGCTTTCGACTTCTGCTTGACTGAGAACATCTCCAGGCATGGTCGCTTCCTTGCGTCATCCCGCCAGTGATGGATGAATGGCGTAGCTCGTATCGCGTCGGCCCTCATGGGCCGCGCCGGTTTTCGTCTGCGCGTTTCCGTGTGTCAGAGGCCGCGTCCCGCTTCCCGTTCCCGAACGGTCGACCGTCCATTGTCTGTAGTTTGCCGCCTTATTCCCGCGTCTGCCCGGTACCGTAGACCACGTACTTGTAACTGGTCAGTTCCTTGATGCCGCAAGGGCCGCGAGCGTGCAGCTTGTCCGTGCTGATGCCGATTTCCGCACCCAACCCGAACTGTCCCCCGTCGTTGAAGCGGGTGCTGGCGTTGATCATCACCGCCGAGCTGTCGATCCGGGCGGCAAACTCTCGCGCCGACGCCAGATCTCGCGTGACGATCGCTTCGGTATGTTGCGAGCTAAAGCGATTGATGTGGCGAATCGCCTCGTCCAGCGAATCGACCACCTTGACGGAAATGATCGGTCCCAGGAACTCGGTCGCGTAATCGTCTTCGCTCGCTTCGACGGCCGTTGGCATCAGCGATCGGGCTCGCTCGTCGCCGCGGACCTCGATGCCGCGGTTGGCCAGCGCGGCGCCGATCTGGGGCAGGAACTGCGGAGCGACGTCGGCGTGAACCGCCAAGGATTCAGCCGCGTTGCAAACGCCCATCCGCTGGCACTTGGAGTTGATGGTGATCCGTTCCGCCATTTCCAAGTCGGCCGAAGCATCGACGTAGACGTGGCAATTGCCGGCAAAGTGCTTGATGACCGGCATGCGGGCTTCGGCTGCGACCCGGCGAATCAGCCCTTCGCCGCCGCGCGGAATGACGACGGTGATGTACTTGTCCAGCGTGAGCAGATGTCCGACGGCGGCGCGATCGATTGTATTGACCAGTTGCACGGCATCGGCCGGCAGCCCTGCGGCTTCGGCCGCTTCCAGCAGCAAATCGGCGATCGCCCGATTGGAGTTCGCCGCCTCTTTGCCGCCCCGCAGGATCACGGCATTGCCGCTCTTGATGCAGATTGCCGCGGCGTCGGCCGTGACGTTCGGGCGTGATTCGTAGATGAAAAACACAACGCCGAGCGGCACGCGAACCTTCAGCAACTCCAGGCCGTTGGGCCGAATCGAGGACTCCATGACCTCGCCGATCGGCTCCGGCAAGTCCGCCACTTGTTCCAGGCCCACGGCCATCGACTCAAGCACTTTGGGCGTCAAACGCAGCCGGTCGATCTGGGCTGCAGTCAGTCCGAAACCGGGCGCCGCCTGCAGATCCAGCTCATTGGCTGCGCACAACGCGTCGTGCCGCTCTCGCAAAAAGCGGGCGGCCAGCCGCAGAAAGCGTTGCTTTTGTTCGCCGGAAGCCACCGCCAACTCGGCCGAGGCCGCCTGCGCACGCTCGGCCAACTGCCGGCAGTAAGACTCTAAGTCGCGTTCGTCTGCGACCGCCATGAAAATCTCTAAATGTCAGTCAGATAAATGGTTGCGCGATTTGTTGGGCGTCATTGCGCAGCCCGGTCCAAAGCTAATGAAAGTATCCTCCAAAGCGCTGGCAGAGTCAATTGAGGATCGGCCCGTGCGACCCGAAGCCGGTCGGCAGCGGCGGAAAAACGATTTCATCCTCGTAAGAATCCCGCTCTGGGAGTTGCAAAAACGCGGCCGACGATTTAGACCGATTGAGCCGCCCGGCGGCAGACTCTGGGGCTCGTTTTCCTAACAGTGGGATTTGATCGTGCTTGATATCCTCGTCGTGGCTCCGCATCCGGACGACGCCGAACTGGGCGCCGCGGGCATGATCCTGAAGTGCAAGTCCGAAGGGCTCAAGGTGGGCATTCTCGACCTGACCAGCGGCGAGCCCACCCCTTTCGGCAGCCCGGAGAAGCGGGCGAAAGAAACCGAGGCGGCGACGCAGATCCTGAAGGTCGATTGGCGGGAGAACCTTGGTTTGCCCAACCGCAGTTTGCAGCACACGCTCGAAGCGCGGGCCCAACTGGCCGCCGTGTTCCGCCGGGTACGGCCTCGTTGGCTGTTCGCCCCCTACTGGGTCGACGCCCATCCGGACCACTCGGCAGCCACCGATCTGATCGAAGCGGCCCGCTTCTGGTCCAAGCTGACCAAGACCGACCTGCCGGGCGAGCCGTTTCATCCGCAGCGGATTTTCTATTACTACTGCGTGCACCTGAAGCAGACGCAGCAGCCGGCGTTCGTTCTCGACATCAGCCCTTTCTGGCTCGATAAGCTGGCGGCGATCGAATGCTATCAGAGCCAGTTTGTCGAAGGCCGCCCAACCGACCCGCCCACGTTTATTGACCGCCAGCGAGACCTGGCCGCGTATTGGGGTTCGTTGATCGGCGCCGCCTACGGCGAGCCGTTCGCCAGCCGCGAACCGCTCGGCCTGGATAGCCTGCAGCACGCGATTTAGTCGCAAGCGCAGTTGCTTGTTTGAAGGATTGGATGCCTCGGTTGAATGCCAGGCTCAAAGGGTCTGCCGTCAAAAGCAGCCGGCTCTGATGCGAGAAGTCGCTACCTAGGTGGGCCCGGTGCTTGGTTGCTGGATGCGCGATCTTCTTGGTAGGTCCCCTCACGGCGGAGCGTGAGGACCACTGTACGCTCAGCTACCAGCCTCGCCGTTCGCCGGCGGCCGTATCGTAGCCATCACGCTCCCGCGTGATGGTAGCCCCTGTTATTTATTGGCCATTTCCGAAGACGACTTGGCCTTGCTGCAAGCCCCCCGCCGCGGGCGAACTCTCATCCCGCCGCCGCCAACTTTTCCACTCCCAGTTGGCCATCTTGGCAAACATCGCCCGCCCGCTCTCCTTGCTCCGCTCCGCACTCCCCGTTCCGCGTTCCGCACTCGCCCCCGTCCGTACCGACTTCCGACTTCCGAATTCCGACCTCCCTCCACTCCCACGGCCCGTCGAACGTCGTCTTGACCGGCTTCAATCCCAACGCCTTGCCGGCCCGGCGCAACGTCTTGGCGGAGATCCCGCAACTGCGGGCCTGGCGGAACAAGTCGGTCGACTCGACCGGTCCGTCGCTCAAGGCGAGCAGCAGCCACTCGGCTGCGTCCTCGCGGTCTTGCTGCTCGGCCGCTTGCCGGGCGGTCGGCGGCGTGACGATCGTATCGGACAGCTCGACTGCCTCCGGCTCCCAAGCGATGCGGCCCGCTTCAATGCGGAACGCGGCGGCCGACGCTTCGGGCCCCAGACTGTTTTTGATCGGCAGCAACAACCGTCGCTTGGGCTGTTCCGTGTCGCGGGCCGCCAGGTAGACGACCGGGGCGATGGCCGATAGCTCGGCGAGTTCTCGCGTGGCCACGCGTCCGCCCGCCGGACCACTCAAGCGGGCCAGCACGACAATGGCGGTCTTCGTCCTGACGGCCAGCCCGGAGAGCTTGTTCAGCAGGTAATGGATCCGTGCTCGGCAGGGCGCCGCGTCGATCCCGCCGGCCCAGGCTTCGAGGTTATCGACGACGATCAACCGGGCGTCGTTTCCTTCGTCAATGCCGCAGGCCAGGGCGGCGACGCGGCGGTCAAGTTCCGCCAGCGAGGCATCGTCGCCCGGTTCGGGCCAGCGGAGCGTGGCCATGGCGACGCGCTGGATGGTAGCGCCCGCAGCATCGAGCCGGGTTCTCAAGATCGGCGCCGGCAGGTCGGCCGCATGGGCGATCAGCGCGGCATCGCGTTGTCCGGAGCCATTGCTGACGCGTGCCGCCCACTCGGTCGCCAGCAGGCTCTTGCAGGTCCCCGGCTCTCCGGCCACCACGCACAGCGCCCCTTGCGGCGCCCGGGCATCGGCCAGCCACTCCACTTCCGCCGCCGCGATTTCCTCGGCCCGTTCCGCGTAGACCTGCTGCGAGCGGCCCTTCGCCCCGTTTTCTCCGCCGATTGAAATCCACCGCTTCGACAGCGTC
>DASZUP010000928.1:0-5123 GCA_035547635.1 Pirellulales bacterium | reverse complement strand
CGATCGTTATGCTGAATTGAACGAACTTGGAACCAGGTGGGACCGATCTTCGAACCAGGGCTAGTTTCGATCGTGAAGGGAAGGCCAGTCGGGGCGGATCGGGGAGGCGGCCGGGCTTCAAGAAGTTCGGCGATCAATGTCGCGTGGCGGCCGAGTTGGCCGACGACCTGCTGGGGGGATGCGTGAGAAACCGGATCTCGCAGTGCGCGCAAATCGCCAAGGACCAGCAGGACGAGCAAGACGCGGTGGCCAAGGCGCAGCGCGAGCTGGACAAGGGGCAGGCCGATAACGACCAGGGGCGGGCCGACGCCGATAGTGTGGTTTCGGGAAGCCCGCGCCACGCAGGATTTTTTTTGCGCGCAGGGCCGGGCGACGGCCGGCAGAGTGGCGGAAGGGGGAAGCCACGCGGTGGCTTTTGTTGGCGGGCGGGCAGAGTCCGCTCCGCCAATGCGCGAGGGGCCCCGGTGGCGGCAAGGCGCGTACGGGAGCTGGGACGCGGCGATGCTAGCTGGCGTGGGCGGCGGCTAAACGCTCGCCAGTTGCTGCTGATAGTTCCACGGCATCCAGTCGGCCGGCGATGCGGCCACGCGTTCGTGATGACGCTGCAACTGCGTCAGGTAATCGAACGAATCAACGTGCGAATGCTGGCAGGTGTGGATCAGGCTCATGTACGCGTCGCCCACCCTCGCCCCGCGCTCCGACTTATAGAAGAGCGAGTTGCGCCGATGACGGATTGACATTTTTAGCGCGCGTTCGCACACATTGTTGTCAAGGGGGGCGCCGGCGACTCTCAGGAACAGCGTCAGCTTCTCCCAGTGCTTTTGCATGTACGTGATCGCCTTGCCTAACGACGAATTCGGCTCGACCTTCCGTTCGTCGAATTGCTCGTCCAGCCAGCGGCGCAACTCGTCCATCAGCGGCCCGCTTTGTTGTTGGTGAAGCGTAAGCGCGCATCAGTGCCATGGTCAGCCGAGTCGCGTCGTTGGCCTGCCGGGGCGGGAGATGGGCGGCGCCGCCGATATCGCGGAAGCGGGAATGGCATGTGTCTGGTGGGTGCGCGGAACGCGGCTTCCCGGAGGCCAGCGGCGGCATGTTCGGCGGCGTCCCGGCAGTGGACCAGCACGCGGAGAAGGAGCAGGCAGCGGCCCGGGCGCGAGCAGGCAGGTGGGCGAGCGGCCGGCAAGCGGCGAGTGTCAGTCTTCGAAGAGCATGCCGTCGCCGGTTCGTTCCGCGTACTCGAGCCGATCGCAGAGGTCGAAGAGCGCCTCTTGCAATCGACCGCGACGCATGTCGTTGATGGAGATCGAGAGGTCGCCAATCAACTGCTTGAACTCGAAGGCGTCCAAGGGGACAACTTCGATCTTGGATTTGCTGCAGGCCAGGAGGGCTTGCTCGATGCGCTCGAAGGGATACCCATAGCGCAAGATGAGCTGCCGTTCCTGGGGCGTGAGTTGGACCTCGATGACGTCGCGCTTCATCCAGCGGTTTCCGGAAGACTGAAGAAAAAGGATTGCATGACTGCAAAGATTATCGGCGATGCCGGTCTCAGAGCCAACGGAAGCGGCGCTGTGTTCCGATCGATGGGACGCGCTGGAGGTTGGCGAGGATGCTAGCGACTGCCGCTGGCCTGCAGGCAACGGCGTTTTTCACGGCTTTGGCGTTTGCGTTCCGCCCGTTCCTGCCGCTCTTCGATGCGGTACTGGCGCAGGTGTTCGGGATGCGCCGCCGCCCACGCGTCCGGTCGCAATGAGGCGTAATCCTCGCATCCCGTCAGCAAGGCGTCCAGCACGCCTTTGACGTACGACCACACGTCCAGGTCATTGCGGACGGCGCTGCTGACCAGCGTCATCAGATCAGCCGCTCGGTAGCCGGCGCTCACGCTGCCGACAAACAGCCAATTCTTTCGGCCCAGGGCGATCTGCCTCATCAACTGTTCCGTGAGATTGTTGTCGATCGGCACGGCGCCGTCCGAGAGATGCCGGGTCAACCCTTCCCACTGATTGTTCAGGTAGCCGATGGCTTTGCCCATGGCTTCTTTGGGAAGCACTTGGGCCATCTCCGCGTCGATATATTCTCGCATGCGATCCCATACCGCCGTCGACTCCGCTTGACGAAGTTCCAGGCGGGCGGCGTCATCCAGTTCCGCGGCCCGCCCCTCAATGCCATAGAGTTCGCGAAACAAGGCCAACAACCGCTGAGCGTGTGCGGGGTGATTGTGCCGCGCCTCGCGCACCTTGCGGCGCGCGTGCGAGACGCACGCGGCGTGCACGATTGCGCCGTTGGAGCGCATCGCGATCCCCACGTTTCCGCCATAACAGTCGCCCAGCAACGTACCCTCGTAGCCGTTGTCAACCAGGAAGAGATCCGGTCCGTCCCGATGCCGGCTGACCGTGAAGTCAAACACGTTCAGCGGCACGTGCACGCCGCGGTAGGCCCACATCTTCGCCGTCACGCTGGGGCGCCGTTCAGCCTGCGCCGCGGTCAAGACTTCGTGAACCCGCGCGCTCTTCGGGTCGTCGGGCTCCACTTTGGGGATCGCTGCTGGCAGCAGCAAGGTTATCGAGGTATCGTCGGAGCCCAGCACGGAGTCGCGTCGAACCTCGGTGGCGAAGTACGCGATCAACGGACGAATTAGCGTCGCCACGCTGGCCAAAATATTCAACAGCGTGCTTCGTGCGGGCGTCCAGCCGCTGCCGGCAAAGATGTCCTGCTGCCGGTAGACCGGCAAATGGTAGCCGTACTTGGCCGCGACGATCTGCGCGGCCACGCTGGCGTCGTAGCGGTTGCCTTCGACCAGGCCCGCTTGCCGCTCACTCTGCTGCACGCCCGCCGACGCGTCGCTGGGATCGATGTATTTCGGGTAACGCGTCTCACGCACCTTCAAGGCGCTGGGGGAGAAGATCAGCGTTTCAGTGCTGTCGTACCCGATGCAGACCAGGCCCGCCTTCTCTTCGTCCGGCAAGTCGATGGTGACGACTTCCCGCGGCAGGTGTTCCGGCAGCTTTTCGCAACGCGGTTTCCGCTTGCGCCGCTGGTGTTCGCCAACGGTCGTTTCCTGATCTTCTTCGGCCTGCTTGACGCCTTCATCGGCGCCTTCAGCCTGGTCGCCGAAAGGGAGCGTCAGTTGATTGGGATCTTCGATGAAACGTTCGCTTTTAGGACCGAAGAACCGTTCGAGCAGCAACGAGAACTCGTGCTCTTTCTGCTCGAGCTGCTCACGCAGTTCTTCGTTCTCCTCGGCCAAGCGTCGCTTCTCGTCTTCCGCACGCTGGCAATCGGCTTGCAGTCGCCGATTTTCGGCTTCCAGCTGCTCGACGCGTTGTTGAAGTCGCGGCCGTTTGGTCATGAACAGGAACGTAACAAGTCCCTGAAAAGGCGCAAGATCCAAACGCCGGTTTCTGGAACAGATGTCCAAAAAAAATCGGCGACTTTCCGTCGCCGATTCGCTTTCGCTCAGAAAAACGCTCTCGTTTCGCATCAAGCGACTGCCTGGTAACGCTTGCGGCGTTTCACGTCGCCCAGCGAGACGCCGCCCAGCAGCATCGACAGTTCGGTGGCGTCGATACAGATCGCCGCTTGGTCGCCTCGTTGGATTCTCTCGAAGCTGCCGGCCTCTAATCGCTTGTACCAAAGCGCCAACCCGTCGCGGTCCCAGTACAAAAGCTTGAGGCGATCTTGCCGCCGGTTGAGAAACAGGAAGATGCTGCCGTCGGTCGGTTCGCGTCCCAATTGTTCACGCACGATACCGGCCAATCCGTCGAAGCTCTTCCGCATGTCGGTGGGCTCGCGATAGAGAAGAATCTCAGCACTGCTGGAAAGACTGAGCATCAGGAGCTCTCCTCGGAAGACGCGGCCAGATGAGCGACCAACGCCAGCAGCAGGTGCTGCTCGTCGCTGGGCACGGCAACTCGGACTCCGCCTGGGAGATAAACCGTCACGGCTCGATCCGCTGACGACGATTGCGGCGCGACTTGAACTGGCACGAAAGCGGGCAAGTCGGCTCGCTCAGGCTCCGCTTGCAAACGCTGGCCAAGCCGTCGCCGCCAAGCGTAAAACGAAGCTGGCGAAACATCACGCCGACGACAGAACTCTGCCACGGTTGAACGCTCGGGATCGAACGAGGCAATCAAGTTGCGCCACCACTGGCGAAGCGCAAGATCGGGACCACGCGCCATCGGGACCTCCTGGAAAGCGGACGGAAAAACCGTCAGCCTACCGGCCCCGTCAACAATGGCCCTGGTGGGCGCTTACGGTGAAGCTGCAGACGGTCGTCGGGCGAAAGCTCTTGCAGCTTGGCCTTCGCGTCGATTTTGTACACCTGCTTGAAGATCTCCAGCACATGCCGGACCTCGGACGGGAAGACGTCCGCCAACTCGTGGAAGTTGCGCCGTGCGTGGCTCAGGGCCGCCGTCGCGACGGTCACGGTAGCGGTAACGCACCTCGCCCTGCTGACAGCTCAGGATGCGGTGGTTGCTGATCGCCGCACGATGCGTGTAGCGGCCGAGATAATCCAGCAGTTTGCGCGGGCCGGCAAACGGCGCCTGCGAGTACACGACCCAAGGCTTTTTTCGCCAGCGCCGCAGACAGCGGCGGCGCGGCTGGGCGTCGGCCAGCTCGGCCAACTGCGGCGGGACGTCCAGTTGTTTCGCTTCCAACAACGCCGCCAAGCCATCCAGGTACTTCGCGCGAAACATCTTGCTCAGGCCACGCACCGGAAACAGGAATCGTCGGCCGCCGGCAATCCATCGCGAACCGTCGTCGGCCAGCGCGCCGGAGGCGACCAGGCCGTGTAGATGGAAATGAGGCCGCAAGCGTTGGTCCCAAGTGTGCAGCACCAACGTGAAGCCGATCTTGCCGCCCAAATCGCTGCGTCCGAATTCCAAGAGCGTTTGGGCCGTGGCGTCAAACAGCAGCCCCAGTAGCGCCCGCTGGTTGCGCTCGCTGTACAAAATCAGCGGGTTCAACTCGTGCGGGAGCGTGAAGACCTGATGGAAGTACGGCGCCGGTAAGAGTTCTTCCTGGCGGGCCGCCACCCAGGCGGCTGTGGCCGTGCTCTGGCACTTCGGGCAATGGCGGTTCCGACAACTGTGGTAGCTGTACCGCTGGAAGCCGCACCCTGGGCA
>DASZUP010000927.1:0-3119 GCA_035547635.1 Pirellulales bacterium | reverse complement strand
TGCAAGAAAAGAAAATAAAAAAGCCGCTGTATTCCTAGTTGCAATTCGCTTGTCGGCGACTATAATCGCCGCATCACCTTCGGGTGACGGATACGTATCCGGGCCGCGTAGGTACCTGCCCCGCCTACGTGGCCCTTTTTTCTTTCTCGCGAGTCCGCGTACCTCTCTCCAGCGCTCGCGTACTCCTGCCGCCTTGAACGCCGCGGCTCGCTCCGACAGGCAATTTCACGCCTTCAATCCCAATCCGCTGGTTGCAATCGCTTCGGTCTCCAAATACCCTGGACTGCGCTTGTCTAGCAGGGGGCTTTTCGTGCAGTGCCGCCAGAGTATGAAGGGACTGGTAGCGGATGACTTTTCGGCAATTCCTGCGGCTGCCTGCGCTGGCGGCAATTGGAGCGATCGTTTTCCTGTCGCCGCTTGCGGCGCGGTCGTCGGCCCAATCGCCTGAGGTCGCTTCGCAGCCGGTCGACATCAACATACTCGACCGCGAAATCGCCCGTGCGGTTCAAGTTGCTCCAAACCTTCATGGTGCGTGGCTCTACGTGCAGCGCGCTGCAGCCGACGAGCCCGACTCTCCCGGCAAGCTTGTCTTTCGGCGAGTGCTGGACCGGTCGCGGGCCGCCGCCCAACAGATCGAGTTGGCGAGACTCATCGCCGCATGGGCGCCGCAAGGCGGATACGAAGTGCTGGCGGAGCAAGACCTGCTGCTGCCGTTTTCCCAATTGATGGCGGAACTGCAACTGGCCGTCGAAACGGAGCCTCGCTTGGGCGGGTGCATGGTCAGCGGAGGCTATTACGAGGCCGACAAGAGCGAGCCGGGCAAGCTTAACCTGGTGCTGCAGGGCCGAATTGCGAAAGAAGGTCAGGACGTCGAGATTGAAGCGCTGTGCGGCCGGATCATGCGGGCGCATCCCGCCTGGGTCAAGCTGGCGGGCGATCAGGCGGCCGCAGACGCCGCGGATTTCATTCCCCTGTTGATTACGCCCAACAGCGCCGAGTTGAAGGTCGTCGAGCCGTCGGAAGCGAACGGCCGCTGGTTTTACGGAGTGGGCATGCGGCACTTTTGGCGCGGAGATTATCACCGGGCGGCTCGATCTTTTCGCCAGGCGGTTCTAGAATCGCCTGGAAAGCTTCAGTATTGTTACTGGTGGATCTTGTCTGATTTGGCGGTCGGCGATCAGCCGTTGGCGCGCCGCCGGATGCTGACTGCGGTGCAACGCTTCCGCGACAGCGATTTTGACCGGCAATCTCCCGACTACGTCGCCGTCGTCAGATCGCTGGAGCGCGTGCAAGGCCCGCTGCGACGCCAGTTATTGAAGCTGGAGACGCAGGCTCTGCTGCTGGACTCGCGCGCGGGAAACGACTGACTCTCGGGTCGTCTGCAGCGGATTGTCGACAAACTTGGCAGACGCCGGTCGCGGCCACTGGCGCGCGGAAGCTGACACGATGTCCCTCGCTCGGCTCGTTTACTACAGCGCCCTGATTGGCGGTTGGGCCGCCCTGGCCGGCTGGGCGCTGGCGGAGTTGCTCTTTTTTCGCTCCGGTAACCCGTTGGGACGCGTGAGCGTGGCCGCCATTGGCGCGATGGTCGGCGGCGCAATCGGCGCGGGCCTGGCCGTCGTGGCGGGCATGGCCAACGGGCGGTGGCAAGATTTCGTGCGTCGAGGCCTGCCGGGACTGCTGGGCGGAGCGCTGGGCGGCGCTGCCGGCTCGCTGCTCGGAGACGTGCTGTATTCGCTTGGCTTGCCGCGCGCGCTGGGCTGGATGATCGTCGGCCTGGCGATCGGCTCCTCCGAAGGACTGTACGAACGCTCCGCAAGTAAGCTTCGCAATGGTCTCGTCGGCGGCGCCTTGGGCGGATTGCTCGGCGGTTTCTTGTTCGACCCTATCCAACGCTGGATCGAGCATGGCTCGGGCATGTCCAGCCGTGCGACGGCGTTCGTCATTCTCGGCGTCGCCATCGGAGCCCTGGTCGGCTTGGCGCAGGTGGTGCTCAGGCAAGCGTGGTTGACGGTGCTCGACGGATACCGGTCCGGCCGTCAACTCATCCTCAGCCAGCCGCGGATCATGCTCGGCCGCGGCGACCATTTGTCGTTGCCGTTCATCGGACCGATGAACCGCGATCTGGAATCCGAACATGTCATGCTCACGCGACAAGCGGGCGGGGCCTATCTTGTTGAGGATAATCACACGCGGCTTGGCACGCGACTGAACAACCAACCGCTGCTGCAGCCGACGCTGCTCAAGGACGGAGACGTGATCAAATTCGGCAGCAACTTCGTGCGGTTCAACGAGCGCCGGCGCCGCCGAGGCGAGGAGCCCATGACCGCAGCGCCGACATTCCACGTCAAACCTGCGCCGCCTCCTCCGCCCGTTCGCAAGCCCGCAGCAAGCGGCGATGGAGCCAATCTGCCGCCGCCTGCAAAGCCTTCCGTTGCGCCAGAAGGCCGGCCGTCGCCTTCCGCCGCATCGCGTCCGGGCGCCATTCCGCCGCCGCCCCCGCCGCGGAAACCCAAGAACTAAAGGAGCGACCGAGATGAACGCCGCCGCGGCCCGACGACGAGGAGCGATTCAACTGTTGCTTGACGCCAGTCTTGCCGTCGGACTGCTGTTGGCGCTGGCTCTGGTCTTCGGGCTCGATCGGCAGACGCCGAAGCAGACGCAGCCCGAATTGCAAGTAGTCGAGCAACCCTCCCCAGAGCCGCCGCCGGCTCGTCCGTTGCGTCTGGGCGTGACGCCCGCGGAGGGCGCGTTCGACGACATGGGGCGGCTGCTCGATTCGCTGGGAGAAGGTTATCGATACCACGTATTTCCGCTCGAAGATCTTCGAGACCCGAACAAGATCGCCGAGTTCGACGTGATCTTCCTGACGTGCTCCGGCGTGCCCGTATCGTGGCTGGGCAAAAGAATCGGCGCCGGCGAGCGGGCCAACACGGACGTTTACGAGCCGAACCGGAAAGTGCTCGGCGAAGTGTCAGAGGCGCTGGAAAAATTCGTAGCGCGTGGCGGAACGCTCTACGCCTCGGACCTGCACTACAAGCTGATCATGCCGGCATTCGAAGATTACGCGCGGCCCGCCGATGCAATTGTGGGCAAAAAGCAGGACGTCAAGGCCCAGG
>DASZUP010000926.1:0-2248 GCA_035547635.1 Pirellulales bacterium | reverse complement strand
CCGCAGCGCTTGACGAATGGAATTCAGATCCATTGACGCCGCCCTCTACTGCCAACAAAACACCGGCGCCAATAAAATAACCCTCTTAATCTCTACGATTAAGAGGGTTATCTCAAGTGGCGGGGACAGGATTCGAACCTGCGACCTCGAGGTTATGAGCCTCGCGAGCTACCGGGCTGCTCCACCCCGCGTCATGTGTACCGGGATTATATCGGCAGAGCGTCGCCCGTCCAGTGGTCGTTTTTTGATTTTGGAGCAAAAAAGCGTCGTGATCGTCGTCGGAACCTCTATAATGCATTGGACTTCTACGGCGTGACGTTGCTTGGCGCTGTGCACTTTAGCAGGTAGACTCGGAAGGACGGGTTGGCCCCTAGTCCGACGCTGCCGCGGCGAGTCGCCGCACGCGTTCAAGTCTTTTGTTCAGGCCAGGTAGCCCGAGGCGCGGAGAAAGATTGCCGATGGCATTGCCGGATCCCTTGCATCCAGCGGGCATAGGCCGGCCCTCAGGGGAAGCGGCGCCGCCGACGGCGGGGCCTCGGCCGATGCCTGTGCCGCCTCCGCCGCCCCGACCCATTCCTGTTTCGCCCGCGTCTCGCTCTGCGCCGCAGCCGATCCCGATTCCTGCCGGACAGACGCCGGCGCCGCCTCCGTCGCGATCAGCGCCGCCGCCCCTTCCGCAAACCGCCGCGCCTCATCCGATCCCACGGCCTAATCCGGCGCTGCAGCCCAGTGCAGCACCTGGAGCGCCGGCCGCACGCGCGCCGCTGCCTCGACCTATGCCAGTCCCGGTTGCGGTCCAGGCCGATCCGAGCAGGATGGTGCTGCGCGATACGCCGCAAGAAAAGGAGCCCGAGGAAGAGCTCAAGCGGCTGGCCTTGAAAAAGGCCCCGCCCTGGGTCATCAGTTGCCTGCTCCACATGCTGCTGTTGATCATACTCGGGTTGTGGTACATCACCGCCGACCCGACGAAGACCGGCATTTTCCTTGACGTGTCTTCCCCGGAGATGGGCGAGCAATTGCTGGACGACTCGCTTTCGCTTTCCTCGGACGATCTGTCCATCGAGACCGCAATCGTGCCGCCGAGCGAATTGCAGGCGGTCGAAGATCCGTTCGCCTCGAGCAAGCCGGAGCCAACGGAGTTGGCGCTCATCGGCGCCAAGCCCATGGTGAATCTGGACGCGCCGACTATCAATCTCGCGCTAATGGGTCGCGAGCCGGGGACGAAAGAAGCGCTGCTGGGCAAGTATGGCGGCAACGGCGAGAGCGAGAGCGCCGTGAAACTCGGCCTGGCATGGCTGGCGCGCTACCAGCGGAAGGACGGCAGTTGGAGTCTCAAGGGCCCCTATCGCTCCGGCGCGTTGAATCGCCGCGACCTGCCCGAGTCCGCCACGGCCATGGCGCTGTTGGCGTTTCAAGGCGCCGGCAACACGCATCAGCGGGGCGAATTTCAGCAACAGGTCGCCAAAGGCATCAAGGCGTTACTGCGGATGCAAGGGGGCAACGGGAATTTCTTCCAGCAGGGCGACAGCAACAACTGGTTCTACTCGCACGCGCAGTGCACGATGGCCGTCTGCGAGTTGTACGGCATGACCAAAGACGAGGAGCTGCGCCGCCCGGCCGAGTTGGCGATTCAATTCCTCATCGAGTCGCAAGATCCACAGTTAGGCGGCTGGCGCTACCTGCCGCGCAGCGATAGCGATACGTCGGTCACCGGCTGGGCCGTGATGGCGTTTCAAAGCGCCCGGATGGCAGGGCTGCTGGTGCCGAGTCCCGTGCTGGCGAAAATCGGCGAATACCTGGACCAGGCCACGCCGGACGGCAGTCAGTACGGCTACCAGATTGCGACGGAGCCCACGCTGACGATGACGGCCGACGCGTTGCTCTGCCGCCAGTATTTGGGCTGGCGGCGCGACGATCCGCGCTTGATCGCCGGCGCCGACGTCGTATTGAAATACCTGCCTCGCTACGAAGAACGCGATGTTTATTACTGGTATTACGGCACCCAGATGATGCATCACATGGAAGGCAAATACTGGCCGGCATGGCACGCCGCCTTGCGGGACATGCTGGTCGAGCACCAGGAAAAGAGCGGCGCGGAAAAAGGTAGCTGGGACCCTAAAGGAGAGCATCCCGACCGCTGGGCCAATCTCGGCCAGGGCGGCAGGCTCTATACGACCTGCTTGTCGCTTTATATGCTCGAAGTCTATTATCGGCACCTGCCGATCTACGGCGTGCGGAAATAGGGAGT
>DASZUP010000925.1:0-2158 GCA_035547635.1 Pirellulales bacterium | reverse complement strand
GGCGGCGCCAATTTCGCCATCGGCAATGGGCTCGGCGTGGCGGTGATCGTGGAGAAAACCTCGCCTGGCGCGTTGCGGCTGCCGACGACAGCGTCGCCTCAAAGCGCGTTCCTGCGCATTGATGAGGTAGCTCTGGACTTTGCAGGCAAGAAGCGGCTGGACAACATGGTCTGAGTCGCTGCCCGGTTCGGTTTGTGGCACGAGGCTTTTGGGCCGGTTAGTATGTGCAGCGGAAAGACTTGGCCCCGTGCGGGAACAACAGTCGTAGCGGAATCTGTGAAGATTCCGAACCAGCGACGTTCGCGCCCCCAAACTCGTTGGCGTTATTGTAGCGATGACGAGCGCCCGGAACTCTCACGAATTCCGCTACAACAATAGCGGAATCTGTGAAGATTCCGGCGTGCGGCAACCGCTTTGGAGTTCGCCCAGGAAGCAATCATGAATGACTTGCACACGACTCGACGCGATTGGCTGAAAAGCGCGGCGTTCCTTTCGGCCGCCGGGATGGGGCTGTTGCCGCGAGCAGCCGCGGCCGCAGATGCCGCCGGCGAGGCGCTCGAACTCGGATCGCGGCGAGAGCTGTTCGTCGACGATTATCTCATCGAGCGGTTGCACGGCGCGGCGCTGAAAATGCACCGCCCCGAGCCCAAGGAAGTGGTGATCGTCTGCGACGCGCCTTGGGAAGGAAACATCTCGGCCTACTACACGCTGTTCGCCGATGGCGGGCGATTCCGGATGTACTACCGCGGCGCTCACTTCGACGAGCAGGCCAAACGATCGACTCACCCGGAGTTCGCCTGCTATGCGGAAAGCCGCGACGGCATTCACTGGGAAAAACCCAAGCTCGGCCTGTTCGAATTCAAGGGCTCCAAAGACAATAACATCGTTTGGGCTGGCGAAGGCACGCACAACTTCACCCCCTTTAAAGACGAGAACCCCGACTGCGCGCCGGAGGCCAGGTACAAGGCCCTGGCGGGCGGATCGAAAGGGCTCAAGGCCTACCAGTCGGCCGACGGCATCCATTGGTCGCTGATGCAGGAGAAGCCGGTGATAACCAAGGGCGCGTTCGATTCGCAGAATCTCGCCTTCTGGCATCCGCTGCAGCAGCGCTATCTCGATTTCCATCGCTCATTCCACGAAGGCGTACGCGCCATCACGACCTGCAGCTCGACGGACTTTCTCAACTGGACGGAGCCCGTGCAACTGAAGTACGGCGACGCCCCGCCCGAGCACCTCTATACCAACGCGATTCAACCCTACTTCCGCGTTCCTCACTTGTTCCTCGGCTTTCCGACCCGCTTTCAGCCCAAGCACGAACAGGTCGAGCCGATCCTGATGACCAGCCGCGATGGTTTGAACTTTCATCGCTGGCCGGAGCCGCTGATTCCGATCACCGCGCCCAAGGACCGCGACGGAAACCGGAGCAACTACATGACGCGCGGGCTGCTGCAGTTGCCCGGCGACGGCCGCGACCTTTCGGTCTACGCCACTGAAGCCTACTACGCCGGCCCCGGCAGCCGCGTGCGACGATTTACGTTTCGCACGGATGGGTTCGTGTCCGTGCATGCAAACGCGGAAGGGGGCGAGCTGGTGACGAAGCCATTCACCTTTGCCGGGCGGCAATTGAAGCTTAACTATGTCACGGCCGGCGGGGGCAAACTCCTCGTCGAGTTGCAGGACGGCAGCGGCAAGCCGCTGACCGGATATGCGCTGGCCGACTGCACGCCGCTACTCGGCGACGGACTCGACGCGCCGGTCAAGTGGAAGGGGGACGATCTCAGTTCGCTCGCCGGTCAGGTCGTCCGCTTGCGGTTCGCTATGAACGATGTTGACCTGTACGCGATGCAATTCGCAACTTAGAGCGCTCCGCAGTGCAGGGCGGCGGACGAAGATAGAAGTTTTCTGATTGTTTTGCCAGATCAAGCGGCTTGGAGAGATTTGTGATGATGCGTGCGTGGATGATGGCGGCGACTGTTGTCATGATGTTCTCCGAGGCGCAAGCCGACGAGCCGCGGACGGGCGGCCAGGCCGCAGGGCTTTCGCAGCAGGAAATCGATGAAGGCTTCGTGAGCTTGTTCAACGGCCGGAACCTCGATGGTTGGCAGGGCGCCACTGGTACGTACGCGGCGGAAGACGGCAAGCTGGTCTGCAAGAAGCA
>DASZUP010000924.1:0-1705 GCA_035547635.1 Pirellulales bacterium | reverse complement strand
TCTGGGCGAAGCTGCGCGCCCGCGCGGCGCGCCAACCGCCACGGTCCGCCGCACCGGCAAAGCTGTTGGTCGTCGTCGAAGGCAAGCACGACATCGAGTTCTTGCGCCGGATCAGCCGGACGTTGCACGACGACGATCCGTGTTTGCCTGCGTTAAGCGAGCTGGAACGGTGCGGCCGGCTCGTGTTCGTTCCCTTCGGCGGCGGCGACGTCGTGGCCTGGGCGGATCGACTGGCCGGCGTGCAGCAGCACGAGCTCCATCTCTACGACCGCGAGTTGCCGCCGGAAACGGCGGTGCGCGAAAGAGCCGCGGCAATCGTCAACGCCCGGCCCGGTTGCCGGGCGTTCGTAACCGGCAAGCGCGCCCTGGAGAACTATCTTTCGCCGCAAGCCATCTACGAGGCTCGCGGCTTGCAGCTTTGCTTCTCCGACGACGACCCTGTCGCCGACCTGGCGGCGCAAGGCGAATGGCTGAATGCAGCTCGCCAGCCCGCTTGGGAACTGTTACCAGCGCGGGCCCGCAAGCGACTGCGCGAGCGGGCCAAGCGCTGGCTCAACACTCGGGCCGCCGAGCGGATGACCGTCGAACGGATCGACCAGTGCGATCCGCAAGGCGAGATCCGCCTCTGGCTCGAAACTATCGCCCGACTGGCGCGCTAAGCCTGCCGAGCGTCACCGTGCTTACCTTTCCAACCTTCAACTTCGAGGATCATTCTAATGCCCCGAAAATCTACTCCCAAATCGCAAGTCGCCATCCCGCTCGCCTCGCCCGCCATCGCCGCCGCGCCGCGGGGACGGGCCAGTTGGTCCGGCATGCTGCGTTTGAGCCTGGTGGCCGTGCCGGTGAAGGCCTACCCGGCCGTCAGCAGCAGCGAGGCCTTCCACTTCAATCAACTGCACGCCGATTGCGGTCACCGGATCGCCTACGAAAAACGTTGCCCCGTGCATGGCGCGGTGGAAGCCGCCGAGATCGTCAAAGGCTATCAATACGCGCCGGGCCAGTACGTCGTCATCGAGGCGGACGAACTGGAGTCGCTGCGTTCCGCCAAGGACAAGGCGCTTTCGCTGGAGCGGTTCGTCGAGGCCGGCGAACTCGATCCCGTAGCCTTCTCCGGCCGCAGCCTATATCTGCTGCCCGAGAGCCCGGCGGCGCAGCGCCCTTACTTACTGTTGGCCCAGGCGATGCGCGAGCGTCGCAAGTGGGCCGTGGGGCGGGTGGCCATGTCGGGCCATCGGCAAGTCGTCGTCGTCCGCCCGCAGGGACGGGCGCTGACGATGGACGTGTTGCATGATCCGGGCCAATTGCGCTCCGGCAGCTGGCTGGAAACAGAATTGCAGCCGCTGGAAGCCACTCCCGAAGAACTGCAACTAGCCAGCCTGCTGATCGATTCGGCCAGCGGCGCGGTGGACTGGAGCCAATACCGCGACGACACGCCCGACAAATTGGCGGCGCTGGTCGAGGCCAAGGTCGCCGGCCGAGAAGTGGCGGCGCCCGCCGAGGAGCCGGTGCAGGTGCTGCAGTTGCTCGATGCGCTCAAGCAGAGCGTCGCCCAGACGCAAAGCGAAGCGCCCGCCACTGGTAGGCGCAGAACGCAGCGGAGGTCGGCATGACCCAGCGCGTCTCGCCGATGCTGGCCGTGCAGGCTGAGCCGTTCGATTCGGACGAACATCTGTTCGAAGTCAAATGGAACGGAGTGCGGGCGCTG
>DASZUP010000923.1:0-7110 GCA_035547635.1 Pirellulales bacterium | reverse complement strand
GGCAAGCTTGCGCGACAGTTGCGCGGCGACGGTAATGCCTGCGGTTCCGCCGCCGACAATCACAATTCGATGATGCTCCTGCGAGTCTGCTTTGCGAATCATGCGATGAGTAACCCTCCTGACCTCGTCGCGACGCGCAGAGAACGCCGCCGACGCCTGTCGATCAAAACAGCGTGATAAAGAACCGCAAACAAATCCATCGTCCCTAAACCAGCAGCCGGAGGTTGACCGCCGCCAAGGCGCAACCGACCGCAATTACCGACCAGGCGAACATCCGCCGCAAACCGGCGTCGGAGAAGCGGCTGGCGACGGCTCGCGCCGCGAACATGCCGGCCAGCGCCGTGGCCAAAAAGGCCAACGTCAGCGGCCAGTCGATGGCCACGTGCCGAAGCTGGCCCGCCAGTCCCGAAGCCGAATTGAGCGCAATCACGATCAGCGACGAGCTGATCGCGCGCCGCAGGTCAAAACCGCCAAAGAACACCAACGCGGGTACGACCAGAAAGCCGCCGCCGACTCCCAGGAACCCGGTCAAGGCGCCGACGGCAAGCCCTACGAGGACGAATCGAACCGGACGCAATTCCGCCGGTTGCGCAAGACTCGCAGAACGAGCTCCGAGCAGCATCCGCAGACCGACGACCAGCATCAACGCGGCGAATGACACCATCAGCACAGCAGGCGACGCCAGGTGCGTCGCCTGCGAACCGAGCGACGCGCCGATCATGCCCGTCGCGGCAAAGAGCAAAGTCTCGCGAGTCTGTACGTCGCCTCGCCGCCAGGCAAGCGTCCCGCCAACCAGGCTTGTACCGCCGACAATCGCCAGCGACATGGCTACGGCGACTTCCGCCGGCACTCTCGCCACATAGACGAGCATGGGCAGGGTGACGATCGAGCCGCCGCTGCCCATCAGCCCCAGTGACAATCCGATCAGTGCGGCCAGCGCCAGCGCTGCGGTCAACGATGCAGTCACGGCTTGCCTCTTGGGTTCGTTAGTTGCAGCAACCTGCCTTCGGATCGCTGCGGTTGTACGGCAGCTTGGAAAGCATGAACGCCATGGCGCAGGAATCGGTCGCGCCGGAGTAGAACAACCCTGCACCGGCCGCCGCGGAGAGCGAGAAGAACCAGGGATCCACAAAGGCGCCCAGCGCCGATCCGGCGACCGCCATGGTCCCCACCACCATCCGCACCTGCCGCTCCAGCGAAATCGCCTTGCTGCCGCGGTTTACGTTGCCGCCGGAGCGAGCCCAGGCGGTCACTCCGCCTTCGAGCACCCAGCAGTTATCGATGCCGGCCTTGGCCAGTTGCTCAAAGGCCGCGCCGGCCCGACGTCCTGATGCACACACCAGGCCGATATGCTTGCCTCCGGCCTCGCTTTTCAGCTCCGGCAGAAACCGCTCAAGATCTCCCAGCGGCACGTTCCGCGAGCCCGGAATGTGTATCTCGCGAAACTCGGCCGGCGTGCGGACGTCGATCCACAAGCAATCTTCTGCATGCGTTTCGGGCGTGGGCGGTTTCGTTTTGACCGATCCGTTCATGGTTGAGGGCATCGCGTCCCCTTCTCCTTGGTTTCAAATCTTAGGAATGAATGCGTTCCGAAAACCTTACGAACAGGCGCTCTCGCGCGGCTGGTCCTTTTCCCAGGCGGCGTATCCGCCTGCCAGGTCGGCTACGTTTTCGAAGCCGGCCTGCTTGAGCAGACTGACGGCGATCGCCGAGCGATAGCCTCCCGCGCAGTGCACGATCAGGCGCCGATCGCGCGGCAACTCGTCCAGCCGATCGGCCAGGCGGTTCAATGGAATATGGACGCTGTCTCGGAGGCTGCCCGTCTCGCGTTCTTTCGGCGCCCGGACGTCGAGCACCAGCGGAGGCATCTCGCAGGCCAGTTCGACCGCCAGTCCGTCCACAGTGACTTGTTCCGCGCTGCGCAGCAGCTCAGGATGCGCGGCCAAGGCTTGCATTCCGCCTTGCAGATACCCGGCGACATGGTCGAAACCAATGCGCCCGAGCCGCATGGCGGCTTCCTGCTCGTCGCCCGCCTCGGCGATCAGGACGATCGGGTTTTCCCGATCGAGTACGGTTCCGGCCCAGGTCGCGTAGCTGCCTCGCAAACCGATATTCACGCTGTCCCGCAAATGCCCGGCGGCGAACTCGGCGCCCGACCGCACATCGACCACCTGAGCCCCCGCGCTCTGCAACTGCAGTGTTTCTTCCAGCGTCAGCGCTCGCAGAGACTGCTGGAGCGATTCGTCGAGGCTGGCTCGCTCCTGACGGTTCAACATCGCGTCGTGCAGGAAATAGGCCGGCGCTTCGGGTTGGTCCGCCGTCACCAGCCGGATGAATTCCGCCTTGCTCATCGGTTGCAACGCGTAATTGTGTTTGCGCTGCATGCCGATGGTCGAGACGCTTTCGCTGCTCAGCTTCTTGCCGCACATGGAGCCCGCGCCGTGCGCCGGATACAGCAGCGTGTCATCGGGCAAAGCCAACAGCTTCTGGTGCAGCGAGTCGTAGAGCATGCCGCCCAGCTCGTCCGCGGAAACGCCGATCGACGCCATCAAGTCGGGCCGGCCGACGTCGCCAATGAACAACGTGTCACCGGTGAACACGGCTTGCGGCCGGCCCGGATCTTTCGCCAGGTCATAGGCCAGCAGCGAGATGCCTTCGGGCGTGTGGCCGGGCGTTTCCAGCACCTTCAAGGCCGTCTGGCCGAACTGGACGACGTCTCCATCCTGCACCGGAACGAACTCGTACTCGGCTTGCGCTTGCGCCCCGAGATAGATCCGCGCGCCGGTCCGATTGCGCAGCTCGACGTGCCCCGCGACGAAGTCCGCATGAAAATGAGTCAAGAAGACGTATTCGATCTTCAGCCCCATCGCTTCCGTATCGGCAAAGTACTGATCAACGTCACGTTGCGGATCGATGATCGCGGCCTTGCCGCTCTGCTCGTCGCCGACCAGGTATGAAGCGTGGGCCAGACACCCCAAGTAATACTGTTTGAGAATCATGTTCCCGTTCCTTTCATCCGCTCCCCATGCGGGCGCCGCCTTTTTGCGCGGCCGATCCAACGCAGGACCGACGCGACCGGTCGCGGCCAGCGTGCCGGTTGATATGCGAGCCATGGACGTGTTAAGTCCGACGCTGCATTTCGGCCACGTCGGACTGGCGGTGTTTCCTAAAGCAAGCGTCGTGCCGCTGAAAGCCAAGACGAAACAGGGCTCATCAAGAGATTGCGGCGAAAGACGTTATGGAGAATGCCGCATCAACAATTGAACGCTCGTTACGCGGCAGCGCTAGGCCCTGGATGTTAACGCGTTAAGTTAACGCGCTAACCGAGGCGCCCTCTGCTAACGAGCAGAACGTGGCCGGATCACTCGGCGGCGTCGAACTGCTCCAGCCCGACTTTCCGCATCCGCTTCCAGAGCGTGACGCGGCTGATGCCAAGCCGCCGGGCGGCTTCGGTGCGGCTGCCGCCCGTCAGCTTCAGGGCTTCGAGAATCCGCTGGCGCTCGGCGGCGGCCTCGGGCGAAAGCTCCGGAGGGGGAGCGGACTGGCGGTCGACTTCCGCCTCGTTGCGGATCTCGGTCGGCAGGTCGAGCAGAGTGATGCGGTCGCCGCTGACGGTGACGAAGGCGTGCTCGATGGCGTTCTTCAATTCGCGCACGTTGCCGGGCCAACGGTAGTGCATCATCCGCGCCAAGGCGTCTCGCGCAATGCCGCTGACCTGCTTGGACTGACTGCGGGCGAATTCCTCGATGAAATGAGTGACCAGCAACGGTATGTCTTCTCGCCGCTCGCGCAGCGGCGGCAGGACGATTTCGAACACGCGAATCCGGTAATAAAAATCTTCGCGCATCTGCCCCGACTGAATCAACGATTTCAGATCGCGGTTGGTCGCGGTCAGCAAGCGCACGTCGACCTTGATTGCCCGTTCATCGCCGACGCGGCGGATCTCGCGTTCTTGCAGCACGCGCAGCAACTTGACCTGCAGCAGCGGGCTGACGTCGCCAATTTCATCCAGAAACAGCGTGCCGCCGTCGGCCGCCTGAAACATGCCGACCTTGTCTCGCACGGCGCCGGTAAACGCCCCGCGGACGTGCCCGAACAGTTCGCTTTCCAGCAGGCTCTCCGGTATGGCCGAGCAATTCACGCCCAGGAACGGACGCTCGCTGCGCGCGCTCAGCGAGTGAATGGCCGCCGCGGCCAGCTCTTTGCCGGACCCCGACTCGCCGGTGATCAACACCGTCACGTCGCTTTGCGCCGCGAGCCGCAAACGGCGAAACACCTCTTGCATCGATTCGCTCTTTCCCAGCAGACGTCCCAGCGCCGTGCGGCTGCGCGTCTGCTCTTCCAGCAGCGCAATCTTCTCGTTGGCCTGGACGAAAGGCGTCATGTCGGAAAAGCTGCCGACGGCGCCTTGCGGTTTGCCCCGTTCATCGCGGAGCAGCCGCACGCTGCCAAAGATGTACAGCTCTCGCCCGTCTTTGGCCAGCAGCTTGCACTCTTGATTGAAGATGCCTTGCGGCGCCGCGTCGGACGATCGGAGGAGCTCCGCCAGCGTGGCGAAGCCTTTGCAGTTCGGCCCTTCGAGCAGATGGCACGGCTTGCCGATCACCTCGCCGGCCGCATAGCCGGTGATGCGCTCGGCCCCTTCGCTCCAGGCGACAAAGTTCCCTTGCGCATCGACCGTGAACACGGCGACGGACATGGCGTCGACGACGGTGCTGAGGATTGTCGGGTCTTTTCGAAAATCGAGTTCCATCCGGCAACGGTCTTTAGATTCCGCGTTTCGGCCGAGCGCGGGCCTCGGCCGCCAGCCCATGCCAGGCCGAAGCGTGAGCGAGTCGAGAAACGCGCCTATTTGGTTGACGCTGGGGGTTAGCGTCGAGCGCGCGGCAACCAAACGCTGGGCTGATGAATAACCTGGTCCAAGCTATCTTAGCAGGCCGCCCATCGTTGGGGCGATGGGGCCCAATCGACAACCACGAATGCAGAAGCCAGGTAAGCCGGGAAAACTGCTCCGGCAGCCGCCAAACACGTGTATTCTATGCCGTCCGCGCCGTTTACCCGGACAGTACCGTTGCGGTCCGGCGGGCAGTAACGATTGAGGGCGAAAAACAGGACAGTCCGCTGGCGCCGCTCGGCGCGGGGCACAAAAAATCTTTAGGGATTTTTGCGAGCCGCAATTCATTGATCGATCAGCACTTGCAATCGGCTACTCAAACAATGTTAAACTTTTCTGTTTGCAGCCGCTCAATTAGTCCGCCACATTCTCTTGAAGGGCTTCTTGCGCCACCATTTCGTAGTAATAGAAGGGGGAGCGCAAGGGTCTGACGCAAGTTGAGAGTCGCAACCACATCAGCCCCAGCAACCGGCCGTCCGGACAAGGAACACCGGACGGCGAGGATACAGACGAGGGTAGAAATGAAAATCCTATATGCCATTTCGGCCAGCCTGATGCTGGCCTCCGCGGCGAGCGCCCAGTCGCCCTGCGGACCAACTTATCGGCTCGAGTACCGGACGGTCTACGAAGACCGCGAGGTCACCGCGTACCGGCTCGAGCAGGAAACCGTTTACGAACAGCGCACGGTAACCAGCTATCGGCCCGTGTGGGAAACGGAGATGCGCGAGCGGCGATACACCGTGGCCCGTCCGGTGTACGAGACCGCCGAGCGCGAAGAACGCTACACCGTACTGCGTCCGGTGTGGGAAGAACGGATCGAAGATCGCAGCTATGACGTCGTTCGCAACGTCTACGAGACGGCGGAGCGCGAAGAACGCTTCACCGTACAACGCCCGGTGTGGGAAACCCAAGAGCGCGAAGAACGCTACACCGTTCGCCGTGCGGTGATGGAAACGGCCGAGCGCGACGAGAATTACACGGTCATGGAACCCGTCACCACCTACAGCCCGGTGCAGGTGGATCAGGGCTATTTCGTCGATCAGCAGGTTTATCGCCCGGGGCCGGTCCGCAACCGTCTTCGCTGGCAATCCGGAACGTGCGTGAGCGATCCGCTCACCGGCCGCACGGCCTACCAGCGCGGCGGATTGTTCTGGACGCCTGAGCAGCAGCCGGGGGTGGTGCAGACGCAACGCGTCTGGCAGCCCAACCTGGTGACGATGCAAGTGCCGCAAACCAGCTACGCCGCACGCGTGATTACGCGCAAGGTGCCGATCCAGGTTTGCCGTTACGTCGATGAAGAAATCGTCCGCAAGGTGCCCGTGCAAGTTTGCCGGATGGTGCAGGAAGAACAGGTCCGCCGAGTGCCTTACACCGTCTGCCGGCAGGTGACCGAGCGAGTGGAAAACAAGGTGCCGGTGAAAGTTTGCCGCATGCAGCCGGAAGAGGTCGTCCGCAAGATTCCGGTCACGACCATGCGAATGGTCCAAGAGGAAAAAGTCGAGCAACTGCCCGTGCAAGTCTGCCGGCAGGTGGCCGTAGAAGAAACGATCCAGGTGCCGCAAATCGTCCAGAAGCAAGTGCCTGTGACGTATTCGTATCGGGTGCCGCGAACGGTCGTGTTGCGAGTGCCGGTTGATCCTTGCGGCAACGAGATCTACGTCCCGTCGACGCCCGCGGTCATCACGCCCAGCGTTCCGGCTTACGAGCCGCCGCCGGTCAACCACTCCACCCCGACGCCAGCGCCGCCCGCGGCAGGCTACGACTCGGGCTCTGAGAATGGCTCGAACGGGGCCAGCAAGCAAAAGCCTCAGATCGATCCCGGTCAGGCCGTGCCGGAACCGAAGGACGAGTCGAGCTCGACCAACGGCGCGACCCGAAGTTCGCAAAAGGTCAGATCGAAGTATTTTCCCAAGTACGACCGCGAAACCTGAAGACAAGCTGACATTCGAGCTGCCGGCCGACTTGGGCCGGCAAGCCCCGCCACCAGCGCCCGGGGCATAGGCCTTCTGCAGGTCTGTGCCCCGTATTTTTTGTCGGCTTTTGAATTCCATCTGCCTGCCCCTTCCGACGGCAATTGCCGCCGCGGCAAGATTCCCCTAGCATAAGCCTTTCCTGGCTTGTCGAGTGCGGGCTGGCCGCTGCTGCAAGCCAAGCGCTCGACGTACGGTTGCCGCATGGCTAGCGCGAGCTCACTGACACAGACTTTTCCGCGAGCC
>DASZUP010000922.1:0-3095 GCA_035547635.1 Pirellulales bacterium | reverse complement strand
CGATGGAGAGGTCCGACTCTATTACTTGACCAATGACAACTTGCTGGCCAGCGCTTCGGCCGCGGCCGAGACCGCGTTCCGTTCGCTGGTCATCTGTCCGAAAGACGACGGGCTGCTGGGCGCCGCATCGGACTTTCTCTGCCTCTGGCGGCTCGAAGCGTCGCATCCCGAGGTCACGCTCCGTTCCCTGTTCTTACCGGTCTGGTACGAGGGCAACCTGCGTCCGACCTACGATTGGCAATCGTCCGGCGGCACGGACGACTTCGAGCCCAAACTGGGCCTGATGCCGCTGATCTTCGGCACGCTCAAGGTCACGCTCTACTCGCTGATCTTCGGCGTGCCGCTGGCGCTCCTGGCGGCGGTCTACACGAGCGAGTTCTTGCACCCTCAAGCGCGTTCGCGAATCAAGCCGACCATTGAATTGATGGCAAGCCTGCCCAGCGTCGTGCTGGGATTTGTGGCTGCGTTGGTGCTGGCGCCGCTGGTGGAAGGCGTCTTGCCGGCGATTCTGGCTTCGCTGGTCGCCGTGCCCTTCACGCTGCTATGCGGCGCCTTTCTCTGGCAAATGCTGCCGGCGACGACGCGGCTTGTGTTGGCGCATTACCGGCTGTTCTTCATGTGCCTGGCGTTGCCGCTTGGCGGATGGCTGGCGTGGCAAGCCGGACCGCTCGTCGAACGGCTGCTGTTCGGCGGCGATTTAAAGTCCTGGCTGGAAGGCGCCCAAGGGGGCGCCACGGGCGGCTGGATGCTGCTGTTCATGCCGATCGCAGCCGTCGCCACGGCGTACCTGTCCGCCAGCTACGTGCAACCGTGGCTGCGGAGTCAGTCGGCTCTGTGGAGCGAGACGCGGATGGCGGGCGCCGAACTGATCAAATTCTGTGCGGCCGCCGCGTTCAGCGCGACGCTCGCCTTGTGCCTGTCCGGGCTGATGTCGGCGCTGGGCCTCGATCCGCGCGACTCGTACTTGGGCGCCTATAATCAGCGCAACATGCTGATCGTCGGCTTCGTGATGGGCTTCGCCATTATTCCCATCATCTACACCATTGCGGAAGATGCTCTGTCGGCCGTGCCTCAGCATTTGCGCTCGGCATCGCTGGGAGCGGGCGCCACGCCCTGGCAGACCGCCACCCGGATCATTATCCCGACGGCGATGAGCGGACTGTTTTCGGCGGTCATGGTCGGGCTGGGCCGCGCCGTCGGCGAGACGATGATCGTGTTGATGGCGGCTGGAAATACGCCGGTGATGGATTGGAACCTGTTCAACGGCGGTCGTTCGTTGTCGGCCAATATTGCCGTCGAACTGGCGGAAGCCGTACGCGACAGCACGCATTATCGCACGTTGTTCTTTGCGGCGCTGGTGCTGTTCGCCTTGACGTTCGTGCTCAACACCGTGGCCGAGAGCGTGCGGCAGCGATTTCGCAAGAGGGCCTTTCAGCTATGAGCCTGGACACCGCAACATCGGCTCCGGCGACCGCGGCGCCGGCCGCCGCCGTTCCGCGATGGCGCCGTCGCCGAACGTCGCTCAGCGCGCATGGCGAGCCAATGGTCTGGCTGACCGGGGGCGCCTTGGCCGCGGCGCTGATCATGATTATCGGTTTGCTCGGCTGGATTTTTTTCGAAGGCATCGTCACGTTCTGGCCCCAACCGGTCGTGCTCGTCAAAACCCTGGACGGCGAGTCCCACCTGGGCGAAGTCACGCGGGCGGAGACATTCCGCCCCGAACCCGCTGCCTTTGACGAGTACGACAGCGACGTGGCGGCCAAGGCCAAGGCGGCCGTGGCCGACCGTCACGGCGTCTCCAAGCGACGGTTATTGCGGACCGGGAACTTCGATCTGGCAGGCACGCACTTCGACTGGGTTCCTGATTTTCTGCAGACGTCCGAGCAGCGCCCGCCCTGGGCCCTGGTGCTGGAACGGATGGCGTGGGGCCGCTTCTACGGATTTCCCCAGGCCTTTCTGCTCGACGGCCGGGAGGTTGCGAAAACGCCTGAAGCGACCTGGGCCAAATACAACCAGTACCACGGCGAGGTCTGGCGGCGCAACCGCGAGCGAGACCAACTGGAACAAGAGATCGGAGACGTCAACGGCCGGGTAAGCGAGGAGCGGCTGCGGATGCGCGGCATCGAATTGCGCCAAGGGAAAGATTCCGCCGCCTGGGCCGCCGCCCTCCGCCATCTGACGGACGCCCAGGCCGAAGCGAATCGCCAGGCGGAAACGCTGCGAGCCCGCATTAACGAATTGCAGCAGGAGAACGATCGCTACGTCATGCGGATGGAGACCGCCCAAGGCCAAACGGCGGAATTGAAGCTGGCCGATATCGTGCGGGCCTATCCCGCCAACCAGTTGAGCTTCAGCGGAAAACTGAGCATTTTTCTTTCGCGGTGGAAGGAGTTTCTCACCGCAAAGCCGCGTGAAGCCAATAGCGAAGGAGGCGTGTTCCCCGCCATTTTCGGCACGGTGATCATGACGCTGGTGATGACCCTGGCGGTCGTGCCGTTCGGAGTACTGGCCGCACTTTACCTGCGCGAGTACGCCAAGGCAGGCTTGATCGTCAGCGCAGTGCGGATCGCCATCAACAACCTGGCGGGCGTGCCGAGCATTGTGTTCGGAGTCTTCGGCCTGGGGTTCTTCTGCTATAGCGTCGGCGGATATATCGACGGCGGTCCCGCCCGGCCCTGGTCGCCGCCGGCCTGGTTCGTGTTGGCCGGAGCGGCGCTGTTGGCGCTGGCGGCCGCGGGGATCGTTTCCGCCATCGGCGCGCGCCCGGGAGTGTCCGGCCAGCGCTTTTACGGGTCCGCAGCCGTAACCGTCTGGCTTGTGGCGGCCGCGCTGGCGGTGGCGACGCTGGCGACGACGCCCTACTTTCACGGGTTTTTCGAAGCACGGCTGTCGGAAGGCAGCCCCACGTTCGGCAAAGGCGGCTTGATCTGGGCGTCGCTGACCTTGGCGCTGTTGACCTTGCCGGTGGTGATCGTCGCTACGGAAGAAGCCTTGGCCTCCGTGCCGCGCTCGATGCGCGAGGGCTCCTTCGCCTGCGGCGCCAGCAAATGGCAAACCATCCGCCGGATCGTGTTGCCGCGCGCCATGCCCGGCAT
>DASZUP010000921.1:0-5396 GCA_035547635.1 Pirellulales bacterium | reverse complement strand
CGAAAAGGCACGGAACAATGGTTGCATGAGGAAAAACAGCAATGCGTAGCTTCCGGAATACTCGGCATTGGGTCCGTTTGCTAGGCGGTGCGGGCCTATGGGGAGCGACGTCGCTGAGCATGGCAGCGCCGCCCCCGCCGCGATTTGAAACGCCCCCGCCGCCGCCGCGCTTTGACGCTCCCGCAGAGCCAGCTGTCAAGCAGGCCCCGGTTCAAACGGTGAGTCAATCGAGCGCCCGGCGCTCGGAAGCCGCCCAGGCGCCGTCGCGCACGAGCATCCTGGCGGCCCAGCCGGAAACCACAACGATCGACATGGCCAGCGCACTTGACCTGGCGGGCGTGCGGAATCCGGAAATCATGCTGGCTCGCGAACGCGTCACTGAAACGGCGGCCATTCGCCAGTTCGCCGCAGCTCAAATCCTGCCGAACTTGAACGGCGGCATGAACTTCGACGCGCACAGCGGCCCGTTGCAGCAGTCCAGCGGTCATATCCTGGACGTCAGCCGTAGCGCCTTGTACGTCGGCGCCGGCGCCAACGCCATCGCCGCCGGTTCGGTGAACGTGCCCGGCGTGATGTGGAACCAGAACATCTCGCAAGGCATCTTCACCTATCTCGTGGCCCGGCAGACGGTCCGCCGCACTCAGTTTCAAAGCCAGGCGGTGCGAAACCAGGTGCTCAAGCTCGTGGCCCTGGCCTACGTCGAGTTGCTACGCGCTTCAGGACGGCGAGCCATCGCCATCAAAATCCGCGACGACGCCGCCGAAGTCGCCCGCCTGACCGCCGCGTACGCTCGCACGGGCGAAGGCCGACAGGCCGATGCCGACCGGGCCGCCACGGAATTAGGAAAACGCGAAACCGATCTGATGGTGACCGAAGGCGAGGTGCTGATGGCCTCGGCCCGGCTGGCCCAATTGCTCAATCTGGATCCCACGATGCGGCTCAAGCCGGCCGAGCAATGGGTCGTACCTACGCCGCTGATCCCTGAACCGATCAGCTTACAGGAACTGATCGGCATCGCGGCCCTGCGTCGACCAGAACTGTCGGCTCAGCGAGAGGCCATTGCCGTGGCCATGCTCAACCTGCGCGGCGCCCGAGTGCTGCCGTTCTCGCCGACCACCTTGGTGGGCTTCAGCGCCGGCACCTTCGGCGGCGGCAGCAACCTGCAGCCGGTTCGCTTCGGCAACTTTGCCGGCCGCAACGACTTCGACGTCGTGGCTTACTGGACGCTGCAAAACATGGGCGTCGGCAATTTCGCCCAGATCAACGTCGCCCGCAGCCGCTTGCGGCAGAGCGATTACGAGCGGCTGGAGGTGCTCAACGCCGTGCGGCTGGAGGTCGCCACGGGTTATACGCGTGCCCTCACGCGGTTCGCCCAAATCGGCACGGCAGAACGAGCGGTGCGGTCAGGCATCGATTCATTCAAGGAAGACATGATCCGCATTCGCAACAACGAAGGCCTGCCGATCGAAGTTCTCGACAGTCTGCGACTGCTTGGACGCGCCCGGTTCGAATACCTCGACGCCATCGCGGAATATAACGCCTCGCAATTCGAACTCTACGTCGCCTTGGGACAGCCGCCGGCCAACGCCCTGGCTCGACCGGTCAACCAGCCGAATCAGCCGAACCGGCCGGGGCCCCTGTCAGATGTCGGTACGGAGGAATCGTCGCCTCAGCCGCCGCAGCCGCCCAGCGGGCAGAATTAACTCCCGCTCCGGATAGGCGATCGCACCAGAAGTCTTACCGAAACGACCGGAGCTGACGCCGAGCGACGTCGATGACGACGGGCGCAAGCTTCGAGCACGCGAGGCACGAGGGAACAGCCGGTTCCTGAGCTGAACAACAAACCATTGAGGCAGGACCGGGAATTTCGGCTCGCCGAATCGACTGCGTCGCCGTCCCGGTCGCTACCTTCCCAGTCCGCATACGATGCGAGGAAAGAGTACCATGACCACCTGGCTGCTGCGAGCGGCTCGGGCGATTCGATTTGCATCCTGGAATCGCCGCGCCTGGCCGACTCTTCTGTTAATCGCGCCGACGGCGTATTACGATTCGCCGTCGTTCGCCGGGGAAATGTCGGCGGAAAGGGTCGCCGTCTCGGGGCCGCGTCTGACTAAGACGCAGTCTGCCGGTCGACCTTCACGGAAGCCATCCTATCTACCGCTGCAACGTTGGAGTGAAGCCCAAAACGGGAACGACCGCCAGCCGTCGCCAACTGCCGAACCGCGCATCCGGCGCGTCTCGCTGAGTAACGTTTCCACACAGAGCCGTTCGTCAGTGCCCGATGAAGCGTTTCGGCCTGACGAGGGCGCCGTCCCCGCCCGCCCCACGCTGATTGCCGTAAATCGCCGCCAGGCATCGCCGGGTGAGTTGCAAGCGGAGCCGGTGTTGAAGTCAGCCGATCCGTCGGACGAGGCGTCGCCGATGCCTATGCCGCGATCGCAGTCGCAACGCGTGCCCGGCGACCGCACCAAAGCGGAAACGGTCGAAGCGCCGCCGGTATTGCCGGAGCCGGACAACGTTTACGAGATTGACTTGCCGACGACGATTCGGCTCGTGCTCACCGCCAATCCCAAAGTAGCCGGGTCGCGCGAAGCCATTCGCGAGATGCTGGCGTTACAGCAGAAAGCTCGCTCCATGTTGCTGCCGAGCTTGAATGCCGGCACGGCGGTCCACTTGCACCAGGGAAACCTGCAGGCCTCGACCGGCCAGATGAAGGACATCTACAGCCAGTCGCTCTACTACGGCGGCGGCACCCGCACTTGGGCGGCGGAAAGCCTGGCGGTGCCGATGGTCCGCGTCTTCGCTCACCTGGGCGACGCGATTTACGAGCCGCTGGCGGTCCGCCAGGAGGTTTCGACCAAGCGCTATGATTCGTCTGCCACCGCGAATCGCCTGATGCTGGACGGCATCGTGCGGTACTTCCAGCTCCTAAATGCCGAGGGCCGCTACCTGGCCGCGCGGCAAACCGAACGCGAAGCGGCGGAGATCGTGCGGATCACGGCGTCTTACGCCATCACGGGTCAAGGACGCGAGGGTGACGCCAACCGCGCTCGCGCAGAAGCGTACCTGAAGCACGTGGAAGTGCAGGAGGCGGAGAGCCGGGTGGCCGAAAGCTCCGCGGAATTGTGCGAGTTGCTCAATCTGAATCCGTCGACTCGGCTGAGAACCGTAGGCGGCCCAATTGCCGGCATCAACTTGTTTGGCCCGGAAGAAGACCTGCAGGCCTTGATCCGCATGGCCGAACGGCGCCGTCCGGAGTTAGCCTCGGCGTCCGCGGCGATCCAGCAAGATACCGTGCGATTGCGACAAGAGCAGACGCGGCCCCTCTTTCCGCTGGTCTCGGTCGGTTTTAGCGCCGGCTCATTCGGCGGCGGAAGCGTGCTGTTTCCGCCCAAGATGGGCAACTTCGCCGGGCGCAACGACTTCGACGTGATGGCGCTGTGGTCTCTGCAGAACTTGGGCGTAGGCAACTTCGCCACGGTGTCTGAACGCCGGGCCGTGCTGAATCAGTCTCGGTCCCAGCGTGTCAAGACGCTGGCCGAAGTCCGCCAGGAGGTCATCGCCGGTTTCGGTCTGCTGCAAGGGGAGCGAATCCAAATCCAGATTACCCAACGGCAATTGAAAGACACCGAGCAGGGCTTCCGCGAAGAATTCGCCCGTTTGCGAGGCGCCGAAGCCTTGCCGATCGAAGTGCTCAACAGCGTCAACCAATTAGGGTTTGCTCGGCAAGAAGTCATCAAAGCCGTGACGGCCTTCAACCAGGCGCAGTTCCGGTTGCTCGTGGCAACCGGCATTCCGCCGACCCAGGCGATGAGCCGCGGCCTCGATCAACCTCTGGTCGATACCATCCCAACCAAGTAACAAAATCGTGCGGAAGCCGGCAGGGCGACCAGGCCATTCGGCTCGAGACAGGGCGATTTCCACGCCGCAGACCAGCCGTTTTCCGCCGTGCCCACTGGAAAACGCATCCTCGTGCAATTTCAATATACAAGACATAGGCCCACATTAGCTCACCGCGGAGGCCGCTGGTCATGAAATACTCGCGTTTTCAGTTTCTTACGAAACTCTTCTCCCGCCTTCGGCGACTTTTCGACCGGCCCGCGCCGCGTCGGTCCCGTAAGCAGCCTGCCAGGCGTTCCTGGAACAGCCTCGGACGGACGATTTCCGCCGAGCGGCTGGAAGTGCGCTGGACGCCTTCGGCCTCGCCGATTGCCGCGCATGCGGTGCCGATCAGCGGCTTCGAAAACGCTCCGCTGGGGACGGTGCCGGTGGCGACCTTTACGGCGGGCGACGGCACGACCCCGCCGAGCAGTTTCACCGCCGTCATCAGTTGGGGCGATGGCACGACCACGACCGGCAACGTCGGCGAGTCGGGCACGACCTATATCGTGGCGGGCTCGCATACCTACGCGGACCTGGGCAATTACTCGGTCGTGGTGGGCATTGTTGAAGGCGGTTCCGCTCCAAGTTTTGCCGTCGGCCAGGCCTCGATCAAGCCGCTCCTGCCTGATGGCACGCAGGGCACGGCGGATCAGCGTTACGTCTACGAGGTGCTGAAGGACACGCTGCAGCGGCCGATCTCGATGAACGACGTCAACTATTGGACCGGCCAGTTCCTCAAGAACGGCGAAGACCGCCAGACATTCGCTTACATCTTGCTGGAAGTCACGCCGCCGTACGAATACCGTCGTAACGAAATCAACTCGGCGTACGAGCAGTACCTGCATCGTCCGGCGGATCCCGGTGGCGAAGAATACTTCTTGAATCTCCTCAACGCCAGCCAGGGCATCCACAGCGGCCCCGGCACCGAACGGAGAACCTCGGCAATCTTGATCTCGTCGCAAGAATTCTACGCAAACAGCGGCGGCACGGATCAAGGCTTCGTCACGTCGATCTTCCAAGACGCACTGCACCGCAATCCGGATGGACAGGCCTTGGCGTTCTACGTCGGAGAACTGCAAGCCGGCTACACGCACGTGGAGATTGCTACGCAAATCCTCAACAGCACCGAGGCGCTGACGAACAACGTCCAAAACCTCTATCAGCGATATCTCGGTCGGCCGGCCGATCCCGTCGGCCTGCAGAACTTCCTCTTCAACTACCAGAACGGCTACGGCACGGAAAACAATACGGAGACGCTGCTGACCACCGATGAGTTCTACAACCGAGCGATCGGCGACTTCTAAGCCCTCCAGCCGCCTTTTATCGGCCGCTGTCGACTTTGAGCGCCGGCGCGGCGCCTCGAGTTTCACGGATGCGATGCAGCGGTCTGTCGCCGCTACGTCGCATCCGTCGTTGGCTGACGAGCTGCGAACGCAGACGGCGGCTTGCCTGTGCTGCCAGAGAGAGACGGGCCGCTTACCGGCGAGCTGCCACAAGAGTACCTGTCGCCGAAG
>DASZUP010000920.1:0-9765 GCA_035547635.1 Pirellulales bacterium | reverse complement strand
AGGCTCAACCCGCTCAAGTTCAACTGCGGGCCGCCTGCCGCAACCATGATCGAATTGAACCGGGCTACGTCCTGCATCTGCTGCGGCGTCAGCGCGACGCTTGCCACCGGCAGGTCCCAGCTTTCCGAGGTCAAGGACAGCCGGATGTCTTTCAGGGAAGAGGTATCTAACGGGTCCGGAAGCGGATTCTTCGGAGAGGCGGCGTTGTTAAACACCGTCTCCAATTGATCGAACCGCTTGCGCAAGTCGGCTGCGTCGGAATCGTTCGTCGAACGCAAGACGGCTTCGAAGTCGGAGGGCGTGAACGGAGCGTCTTTCGTCGTCACGCCCGTGCCGCCGAAGTCGCCTGTGATTCGTCCAGCGTTCGGGGCGTCAGGCGAAAGATTTAGTTCGTAGGGGCTGTCGACGGCATCGTTGAGGGGGCTGAATGAGGCGTCGTACAAATTGTTGCCGACCCATGGCCCGACGGGCGGGTTCGGGGGCGGTACCGGGGCTGCGGCCGCCGATGTGGGCAAGGCCGGGTCGGCGGCTCCGACAGTCGACGCCCCCGTCATCCACGGCAACTCGCCGGTGCCCCCGTAGAACGGGACGCCGCGCAAGTCAACGGCCACCACGCCGCGCGCGAGCAGATCGTAAGGAGAACCGTGGGCCGTCGGCAAGTGTACGCCCGGATGGGCCGGCCCATATGAGTTTGTCCCGCTTGTCCCCGGGGTAGGCAGCATGTTCGGCCCGAAGTAATCGAAAAAGACGCCTTGCTGTGCAAACGGCTGCGTCCAGGTAGCATTGTAGTTATTCAGCAGCGATTGCAGTTGGAGGTACGGACTAAGCAAAAAGGGGCGATAATCGGAAAACCGCGCCAGCGGCATCGGATCGTTGACCCAGTCGAATGGCGTCAGCGACGAATTGAGAACCGAGTTCGTGTATGTCAGATTGGTCATCCAGGGATCGATCCAGCGTGACCAAC
Organism: Pirellulales bacterium; assembly: GCA_035547635.1. Lineage (GTDB taxonomy): Bacteria > Planctomycetota > Planctomycetia > Pirellulales > JAICIG01 > JAICIG01. The sequence goes on along the minus strand of DASZUP010000920.1, from coordinate 8,801 downwards.
CCGGGCGGGGCCCGCCCAGCAAAAACTGACGGAACAAAATGCCAGGCGTGGCGGTGGCGGGATAAGGGCTATTGCTATTGCTGGGCGGGTATAGCCCCCAGTAGGCCGTGTAGTTATTATAGCCGCGCGCTGTTTCGCCGTACTTCCCGTCCACCGAATAGACGTACGTTGGATAAGTATTGGGCGGAACACTGCTGTAGTCGTAGAAGGTGTAGCCCATCATCAGATTGGCGTAGTAATTCAACGTGTTGTAGCCGACGTACGGGACCTGATAGGTGCCTAAGCCGTGGCCTGGGAGCTTCGAAAACAGATACGCGGGGTTGACCTCTGGAGGGCCGTATCCTTGGCCGAAGACAACATTACGCGTGATCACGGGGCCCACGGCGGATTCCGCCGCCGTCAGGCCCGTAGTACTGCCTGCCAATGGGCCTGAAACCCCGTTTGGCAGCGTCGAGTACCCCGTCGTGTTGAAATAACGGAGCGGATCGAGTTGCGCGAGAGTGCCGTGGGCGTTGAGGTTGATCTTGCCGTCCATGTCGATGCACAAGATCGCGGCCAGGAACTTGTACTGCGTGCCGTCGGGCATCGTTTGCACCGGCAAGCCGACGTCAACCCAAATGCTGTCGGGCACGCCGTCGTTGTCGTTGTCGACGTCGAGGCCGCCGATGACGCCCTTATCGAAGATCCATTGGCCGGTGGCGCTGAGAAACCAGCAACCTGTGATGGGATTGAACTGGTTGCCGCTGTAATCGAGGTCGCCCGTCGTCCAAACACTGTCGCCGTTTAAGTCAAGAAACTTGTCTCCAGCGGTGTAACTTAGGGAACCGTCCATATCGACAAACGGTTCGCGGAAGTCCCACAGGCCATTGCCATTTAAATCCTGCGAAGCTGGAATGAATACCTGGTCCATCGGCTCGGGACGGAGCACCACCTTGCGGCGCATTAGATTGGGATAGTTGGCCCCCGACATGTTGATAGCCGGGTTGCTGTTGACCAAGGCTTGTTGCGCGTACCAAGCAACTAATTCCGGTCGGTGCAAAGACGGAATCGGCGTGATTGTCGTCACCTGACTGGGAGCCAAGAATTGATGAATATGCATCGCCAGCAGCATGTTCTGGAAATCGACCGCATCGTACGATTCGTTGGCCCCGCCGGGCCCGGCCGGATCGTAGTAAAACGGCGGCTGCGGAGTGGGACTGGCGCTCGTCGGCAGCGGCGTGAGTTGAATCTGCGCGTGATTGGGTAGAAAGGCATACTGCATGCCCGTCGCCGCCGGCTTGTTGGGGTTGATCGGGCTCGGGGTCACCTCAAATGCGTTGAGCAACGGCCCGGACGCACCTGCATAGGGCCCGGCCAACGCCGTCGGCACGGGAGTATTGGTGTTGAGGGCGGCGGGCGCGATGTTCGTCAGATTGAACCCGAAGCCCGTGCCCGAAAATGGACGGCCGTTGATCAGGAACTGATCGCCGAGGTAATTGCCGTTCGCCGGGTTGGGGACGAGGCCGTCGAACGAGAGCACTTGAATCGTCGCGGTCGCGGGGGTTCCGCCGTTATAGACGTAGCCGACGACCCGGCTCGAATAACCCTGCGCCGGTCCGTCGATCATCGTGATGACCTGGCCGCAATAGGCGCCGCCGTAGGGCGCCAGCGCAAAGCCGGCCGTCGCCTGCACGTTCATGTTGAGGAGTTGCCCGCCGGCCAACTGCGTCACCGGGGGCGAGGCGGCGCTGGTGGGCATGACGCGGCCGTACAGTTGCGGCTGACCGTAGAGGTCTTCGAGCAGGCTGTGACCTTGCAGGACCGAATTGGAATCGTTCGTGCCGACCAGGATTTCGTTCAGCACTCGATCGATCTGGTCGTCGTCGCGGGTGGCTTCGGAATTGGCCCTCGCCGCCGCGACGGCGCTCATGCGGCCTTGCGAGGTGGCGACCACTAGGGTCAGGCCCAGCAACGTGAGCAGCGCCAACAGCGCCATCACGATCAACAGCAGTACGCCGCGGCGCGGATTTCGTCCGAGGCGCCGGCGCGAGCGAACGAGAGAAGGCGACAAACGTGCGGACATGATCCCTAATCCTCCAACAGCGAAGCGTTCGTTTTGCCCTGGCCCGCTTCGTTAGTGTTTTCGTAGCTGGCTTCGCGCCGAAATCGCGGCGCCAAGCGTCTCAATCTCGCAATACCGAACCGTCGAGCAGAATCGAGTCGTTGTAGACGGCGACGGCGCCGTCGACGATGGTGCAAAATACGGTCGGCGTTGTGTTCTGCCCGGCGTCCCCGTCTTGCCAAAGAAGGTTGCCGTTACTGTCTTTCATGGCCGACCAATCGTCGCCGTCGAGCGTGATGATGCGCGAGGCCGAATTGCCGACCACCTGGGCGCCTTCGTCGACGCTGACGATTCTGTACCAGCCGATGCGCGGGAACGTTCCGCCCGTGGCCACGGTATCGACAAAGTTCGCGCTGAGCATGACGAAGGTGTTGGGCTTCAGCCCGTCGAGCCAATTGGTTTGCGACTGGACTTGCGTAGTATTCGGGGGCGTGCCGGTTCCGATCGTGTGCAGCCGCACGGTGCCGCCGGAAAAAAACGGCATGCCGTTGGCGGGCTGCTGCAAGAAGTCGGCGTAAACCATCCGTTCCGGCGGCGCCTTCTTATTCGTCGGCGGACCGGGCCAATCGCCCGGGTTCAGGTTCACGTCGCGCTTGTAGAACACGACCAGCGAACACTCCAAGCGCTGCATATTCGGCGCATTGAACAGGTCGACCGCCGGATGAGAAACGGTGACCAGCCACGAATAGTCGCCGGAGTAATCGGGCGACAGCCAGCCCGTGGGCGTTTGAGGACGCCGGTCGGTTTGGCCGGGAACATCGAAAACCAGGTCGTCGTTCGAACGAAAGATGCGGTCGGCCATGGGAAAGGGCATCGCGACTCCGCCGGTCGCCGATTTCGGCTGCGGCGCCGCGTCGGGCCAATTGTTCGTGACGTCGATGTTCGTGCGGAAGACGATCGGCGCCGTAGGCACGGGCGGGTTCGGATTGTTGGTCGGCAGCGCCGGAAAGAACACCGGCGCCAGACTCATCGTGGCCGCCGTGGAGGCGTAAGTTTCGCTGGCATAGGTCAGCGCCAGAGGATCGACCACGACCACCGACGCGTTCGTGAAGTTGAACGCACCCAGCGGGTCGATCCACTTCTTGGGGCTGAGGTAGCCGCGAATCTGCATGTCGTGATACGCTTGGGCGCCCAGCGTGCTCGCGCGGTCGTATTTGCTGGCTTCGGCCGAGTAATACTTGGCCAGCGGCAGCATCGTGGCGGCGCCGAGCATGCCGATCGACAGCACGCCGATCGAAACCAACACCTCGAGCAGCGTGATGCCGCGGCGAGCTAGACGTTTTGAATTGCGGCCTGGCATTACATTCCCCCCATGTCCGAAGCTTCGCGGGCGATCGTGCGCGCCTGGTAGACTTGGGCGTTGAAATAAAGCTGAATCTGCGGGCTGGCGGCCGTCTGCGTCGTCGGCGGCGCCGCGGTCAAATCGACCGGCACGTTCTCGGTCGTCGAGATCAAGCCGGTTCGTGGGTTGATCGACACCCAGAGACTCGTCGGATCTTGCATGTTGTATATCGGCTTCAGCGGCGCCGTGCCGGCGGTAAGCGCCGGAAGCAACTCCGGCTGACCGTCGACCAATTCGCGCTGGCCGATGAGAAAATAAATCGGGCTGGCCGCAAGTCGGCCCTGATAGTCGCCGAGCAGGACGGGCGAGGAAAGGCTCGATGCCTGCGCGTCTTGAATGAAGTGCCGCTCGTCGAAGCTATAGACCTTATCGACGATGCCGCTCGGGTCGAAGGTAATGACGATTGGCCGGTTGATGAGCGTTGTAGGCGAGCCGCCAACGACTTCATGGTCGGTCAACGGATTCGGCCTGAAGCTGGCATAATTGCCCAGCGTTCCCGCGCCTACCGCGAACTGATTGTGGACGGCCGGCGATCCATTCAACGTGAACGATTCCGTGCCTGTCGTGCCAAAAGGAATCAGCGAGTCCATGCCCGAACCGGGCACGCCGACGATGTTTTTCGTCGCCGGGTCGACGTAATTGCTGCCAAGGTCGATGCAGGTCGAGTCCGGCAGATTGAGCCCAATGCTCGAAGATCTCACCGGACGTCGGATGAATTGGAAGGGATGTGCCGGCGATGCCTTGCCCGAAACGGCAAGATCGAGCGACGATTTACTAGTCGTATAGATTGGGCCGGGCGGCTGAGACGGCGCGACGAAGATCGGAATCGGCGTTCCATAAACGCGGCCTGTGACGCTCATGCAACCGAGCGCGAGCACGGGGTCGGCATAGGTATAGGTGACGAAGGCGCTCGTCGTGCCCCAGGTGATCGGCGGAATCGTCGTGAAAAAGCCGCTCAGGGGGTCGATCGTCGACAGGTTCGGCGGCGTATAGGAACCATCGCCATCAACGTCATTGAACGGCTCTTTGACCTGCACGTTGTTCGTATATTGCCCATCGCCGTTGATGTCGAAGAATGGCTCGCCGGCGTAAAGGCGGTACTGAGTCGTGTCGTCATTGTCGAGCGTGAAGACGTCTCCCGGACCGATGTTTTGAACCCAGCCGATATCGTTTGACGGAAAGATGACATCCGGGCTGACCGTCGCGACGAAGCCAAGCATCGCGTCAAAATGCGGTGGAACTTGCCAAGCGCCGAAGCCGCCATTGCCAAGCGTCAGTACGGTCGAGCTTTGATAATCGCCGGCATAAGGGTCTGGCTGCTCGACGTACGAGAGCGAAATGCACTGCGACGGCTCGTCGGGATCCGGCTCGATGAGCACGCCGACCGAGTGGCCGGAGGCGATGGCCCGGTTTCTGGCCCCGTTCAAAAAGACCTCGACCATGCGAGCCGCTTCGCGAATCTTGCGACCTTCGAGCGCTGGGCGAATGGCGGGAATCGTGACGGCAGTGATCATCAGCATCACCAGAATCACGACCAGCAGTTCGACCAGGGTCACGCCCGGCCGCCGTAAGCCGACCGTTCGGCATCGTCGATCGTCGCTCATCTTCCAGTCCGGGTATCGAGTTCGTGGTTGGTGAGATTATCGGAAGCCGCGGGGCCCGCGACTCCCGGCAATATGCCGCTCGCGTCGGTTGCATAGGGATCTGCAATTTTCGGCGCAGCCGGAGGAGTCGTATCGACGTTCTGATTGATATCCCAGACGCCATCGGGGCCGGCCGAATAAATGAGCGGCGTCAATTGAAAGCCGCGAGGCAGCGGAGAACTTCCGTCGGGAATATCCAGTTTCAAAGGGTCGAAAAAATCGTGGTGCGAAGCCGAAAACTCCGTCACGTTCGGAAAGGCTGGGTCGGGCTGCAAATCGGAAACAAAGCCGGGCGCCCAGCGGAGAAAATTGATTGGCGAGTTGGCCTGCCCGATCGGCGTGAAACTGTTCAACATGACCGGCCAGGCGTCCTGAAATTCGGGCAGGCCGTCGCCGTCGACGTCGCCCACGTCTTGGTTGGGCATCTGCTCTCCGAACATGCCGCTATCGGTCGAACCGATCGTCAGAATCATGTAGAGGCATTCGGCCGAGTCGTTCGATAGGATCTGAGCCTTCGTAGCGCCCGCTTGAAATGCAGCATTGACCTGGGCGAGATAGGTTGTCGCGACGGGCGGCGGAACGGGCAGGACTTCCGTTTGCCGAAGACCCCAAGGCCCGCTCGTGCTGAAGTCGACGAAGTCGTCGAAGTGCTGCGGCATCTCGTAGCGGATAATCTCTCGCATGCCCAAGACGCGAACCGCGGCCGCTAGTTGGGCATTCGGATAGACCTGCACCGTGTTCCCGTTGATAACAGTCGGCGTTGCATTCCATGGCACCGAAAGCGGGTCGAAAGGCTGCGTCGGATAGGTGTTGAGCGACCCGCCGCTCGCCGCGATACGCCTTGCCGACATGGCCGAGATTCTGTTTTGCAAAATCTGGTAGGTGCCGCCGGCATTGGCCTTGATGTTGGCCAAGATAATCAGCGGGTCAACCGGCAGGCGCCGAGTCCGATATGAATCCCAGCGGTCCATCAACGATGCGTTCAGCTTTGCGATCGTCGACTTGGTATGGACCACGCGCGATACGCTGCCGGCGCGCTGCAGCGCGCCGAACACCAAGCCGGAAAGAATGCCGATCACCAGGATCGTGACGAGTAATTCGACCAGCGTAAAACCGCCGCGCCGCACTTGGAAGGGCGGATGAGCGCCGCGACCGGCAACGCGTTCGGATCTCGGGCGAGATGTGGCTCTCATGGGATCGAGTCCTGAAGCTTGCCGTTGGAAAAGTTCGCGACATTGTCCATGTCAGCCTGGCTGTAGTTCGCTCCGCTGGGGAACACGCGAAAGGCGTCCGGGGTGGAACCGAAATAATACTGCGAATCGAGACCGGCCGAGATGATTTGAAACTTGTCCGTATTCATCCAAGTCATTTGGTAGGTCGCCGCGTTGTAAGCGTTGGCATAGGGAGTCGCAGCTCCCCAGAGGCCTTGGTAATTGTTCGCGGGCTGTGCAGGCATCGCCCCGCCTCCCGAGACCGGCGGATATTGCCCCGTCGAAGGATACGAGGTGAAGGAGGTCGCGCTCGGAACGACGGCCGAATACGATCCGCCATCGAAATACACGTAAGGGGCGGTCGCATTGCCCGGTGTCGCCGCGGTGCTGCCTGTCGGTTGAGGGACCGAATCGACCGCCGGATAATATTCGGGCCAGCCGTCGCCATCGGCGTCGCCTAGACGTTGGTCTTGGAATTCGAAGGGGCCTTTGATGCGCGATTTTGCATCGAGGCTGAACGGGCCGAGCGTTTGCGCCTGGTTCGCCGTAGTGATTGTGCCGCCGGGATTGCCGACTTTGTTCGAGGCGAATCCGATCACACGATACGACCAAGTATTCGTGGTTGTATTCAATACGGGCGGACCTGGGGGGCCGCCCAACCAGAAGACGAGCGCTTCGGCGGCATCAAGATTGTTGAGATCACCCCACGTCGAGACGCCGTTAGGCGGATTCGTACCATAGGCCTGACTGCTGACAGCAAACGCCTGTTGCATGGCGTACTGAAGCGTGCCTTGCGTCGATCCAGTTCCATACCCGCCCACATAGAACCGCGGGAAGGCTTTGCGAAGATGAGCCACAATCCGGTTATTTCTGGCTCCAATCCAGTCGGGAGTGGGAGCAGGACCGGCGGTCGTGCCCAAAAACGTGCAATCCGGCGGGTATGCCCCGCCGATCTCGTTCTTGTAGTTCTGAACGGCGGTGTCGAGCATGCCGACCTCGACCGTGATGCGGGCGATCTTGGCGGTGTTCACGGCCTTCATGGCGCCGGCGACCAACAGCGCCATCAGCATGCCGATGATGGTGATGACCATCAAGAGTTCGACGAGCGTAAAGCCCCGACGGGCGGAAGATGCGACGGACTTCATGGCCGACTCCGATATGAGTTTTCAGTGTTCCGTTTTCAGTTTTCAGTTTTCGGTTCGCCGGCACGTGGCTGAACATGGAACACTGAACACTGAAAACTTCCTCCCTACGTCAACTTCTCGATCAAACTGACCAGCGGCAAGAAGAGAGCGATGACGATGAAACCAACCATCACGCCCAAGACCACGATCAACAAAGGCTCCAACAAGCTGATCAAACTTTCGGTCAAGACGGCCACTTCTTCGTCGTAGTTGTCGGCCACCTTGTAGAGCATCACGTCCAATTCGCCCGTCTCTTCGCCGACGTCGACCATGTTCACCACCAGGTCGTCGACGATTCGCTTGTTCCAACGCATCAAATACAGCAGCACGCCGACGCCGGGCACGAAGAACGTCCAGAAGAAGACGGCCATGAAGTTGAACGCGGGCCGCGAATATTCTTTCATCGGCTTCGAGATCGACTCGCCCTCGCGAATCGACTCGTAGACCTTCGAGAACATGCGCTCGAACACGGCATTGCCGCTCGTCTCGCGCGTGATGTTCAAGGCTTCGAGAATTGGCACGCCGGAGGCCACCAGCGTGCCGAGCGTGCGCGTGGTGCGGGCCACGATGTTCTTTTCGATGATCTGCCCGAAGACCGGCATCTTGATGATGAACGTGTCCCAACAGGCCCGGCCGTAGCGGAACTTGCGGATCAGCTTGACCATCAGCCAAATGGCCGTAGGAATCAGCGGGATCGTGTACCAGTAGTTGACGCAGTACTCCGATATCTGGATCAAGAGCACCGTCATGGCGGGCAGGTCGGCGTCGAAGTCGTCGAAGATCTTGATGAACGCCGGCACGATTTTGATCATGATGAAGGTCAGAATGCCGACCGCCACCAACACGACCACGACCGGGTAGACCATCGCGCCTTTGACTTTGCGCTTCAGCGATTGGGCCTTTTCTTGGAACTCGGCCAGGCGGCGCAAGATCGTTTCCAGGGCGCCGCCCGCCTCGCCGGCCTTGATCATGTTCACGTACAGCCGGTCGAAGGCTTTGGGGCACTTCGACATGGCTTCGCTCAAGGTCGAGCCCGACTCGATGTCGTCGCAGACGTCGATCAGGCTATTGCGCAGCCGGCCGCCCTTTTGCTGGTCTTGCAAGATTCTGAGGCTGCGCAGAATCGGCAGACCGGCGTCTTGCAGAATCGACAATTGGCGCGTGAAGGTGGTGAGCACCTTGCCGTTGACGCTGCCGATGGCGAAGGTCTTGCCCCCCTTGTCCTTCTTCTTTTCCACGGCCTTGCGGGCCTTCTTGACGGAGATCTTCGTCACGAAGTAGCCCATCTGGCGAATTGTCGCTTGCGCTTCTTCTTCGCTC
>DASZUP010000919.1:0-3622 GCA_035547635.1 Pirellulales bacterium | reverse complement strand
CCCGGATTGCCGGGGAGCAACTCGGTTGGGAAGTGCTCGATAGGGAACTGGTCGACGCCGTGGCCGAACATTTTCAGTGGCCGCGCCACACGCTCGATGCGCTCGATGAGACGTCGAGCAGTTGCCTCTCGGGCGCCGTCGCCAGTTGGATTGATCACACGTACGTTTCGCAAGAAAAGTTTGTTCACTGCCTGGCGAACTTCATGCGTGCGGCGGCAAAACGCGGCAAGGCCGTCATCGTCGGCCGCGGCGCCGCTGGCATCCTGCACCATTACGACGGCCTGAAGGTCCGCCTGGTGGCGCCTTTGACATTCCGCGTGGAAAGGCTCATGGCGACGCAAGGTCTCGACGCCAGGCAGGCTCGGCAGATCGTGGAACGGACGGACCGCAATCGTCGCGAGTTCGCCCAACGCTACTTCCATCATGACATCGCGGATCGCCGCCACTATGACCTGGTGATTGACGTGCAGCAGGCCGGCTTGCACGGCGCCGCCGCTCAAATTGTCGACGCCGCTGAACGAAAGTTCCGGCCGCAGCCGCTGACGGCCCGCGCCGGCTGAACGCCGCGCCAAACGCACTGGCAGGACAGGAACCGACGAGCGAAATCCATGAACGTCTCTGGCGGCGAGAGGCGGGGTGTTTGCGCCTCGATCGCCGCCAGAGATTTCTTGCGCCTGCTAGAGACTACCCGCGCGAGCGTTTATGATGCATGCCCGGGGCGGAGGACCGCTCGCGAGCAAACACCCCAGGCGTTGCATCATGAACTTTCGCGTTTGCCTGCTGTTTCCAGTTCTGTTGACCGCTCTCGGCTTCGGCTCAGCCAGTGCGGACCAGCCTCAAGCCGAACCACCCTCGCTGTACATCGAAGGGTATACCAACCAGCTTAGCTACCAGGCGGGCGACGAAATCACATTCCACGTTTCGACGACCGCGCCGACATGGTCGCTCGAAATCTCGCGGCTCGGCGCAGAAACGGAACAGGTCTGGGAGAAGAATGATCTGCCGGGCGCCGCGCATCCGGTTCCCGGCAATGCTTCTTCGCATGGTTGTGGCTGGCCCGCGGCGTTTTCGCTTGCCGCGCCGGAGTCGTGGCGCAGCGGATACTATGAAGCGGTGCTGCGCGTCGCGGACCGCGGCGACGAATTTATTCGGCGCAATCGCCGCACGGCGGAGTCGCGGCTGTTCTTCGTCATCCGCTCGTCGCAGCCAGGCAGCAACGCCAAGATTCTGCTGCAACTGACGACCAACACGTACAACGCCTACAACAACTGGGGCGGCCACAGCCTGTACGCCTACCACGCCCGCAACAAGCTGCAAGGCGTGCGAGTCTCTTTCGATCGGCCGCTGGATGGCCAGTTTCGCAACTGGGAGCTGCCGTTCGTCGCCTGGGCGGAACGCAACGGCTACGCGCTCGACTACGCCGTCAATTCCGATCTGGAATTTCGCCCCGAACTGCTCAAGCATTACAAGCTCGTGCTCAGCGTCGGGCACGACGAGTATTGGTCGGCGCCGATGCGCGATCACCTGGAACAATACATCCAAGACGGCGGCAACGTCGCCTTCTTCAGCGGCAATACTTGCTGCTGGCAGGTGCGCAGCGAAGACGAAGGGCGGGCCCTGGTCTCGTACAAGCAGACGTATGTCGTCGACCCGCTGTTTCCCGGCGAAGATCATCGCTTGCTGGCCACGCTCTGGAGCCATCATCTCGTCGGCCGCCCGGAAAACCGCCTGACGGGCGTCGGGTTCCTTTATGGCGGCTACCATCGCAGTCACGGGCAGTTCATGGACGGCGCCGGGGCGTTCACCGTTCATCGCCCGGAACATTGGGTCTTCGCCGGTGCGGGATTGAAAGCTGGCGACGCGTTTGGCGGCCAGAACACGATTGTCGGTTACGAGTGCGACGGCTGCGAGATGCAGTGGAAAGACGGGTTGCCGTTTCCGACGCATCGCGACGGCACGCCGCAGTCGTTCGTGATCCTCGGCGCCTGCCCGGCTCGTTGGCATCCGGCCGACGCCCTGTGGTACGACCGCTTCCCGAGAGACAAAGGCGGAGAACCGATCCAGGGCGCCGCCGTGATGGGCGTTTACACGCAAGGCGGGACGGTCTTTACTTGCGGCTCGACGGACTGGGCGCACGGCCTGAAAGGGGACGACCCGACGACCGAACGTATTACGCGGAACCTGTTGGATCGGCTGTCGCAGTAGCGGTCATTGCACCGCGGTAGCCTGGTCGGCGGACGGCTCAAATCTTGCGAGCCAAATGGCAGCGAGTAGGATAAGGCGCTCTGCCGCAAAATCACCATCACTGCCGCGGATCGGCGGCAACCCGTTCGAAACGCCACACACGCCTAACCCGCGAGGAAATCAACATGCCGCGTAATCGACTGATTCGAAGCCTGCTCGCGTGGTTGAGCGTTGGACTTATTGGCTCCGCTGCCATCTCGCCTGCCGCGTTAGCGGCCGACGCGGCCTCGCGACCGAATGTCGTGTTCGTGCTGGCGGACGATCTCGGCTACGGCGACGTGAAAGCGCTGAACCCCGAGGGAAAGATCGCCACGCCGAACATGGACCGGCTGGCCGCAGCGGGCATGATCTTTACCGACGCCCATTCGAGTTCGTCCGTGTGTACGCCCACGCGGTATGGCGTGATCACCGGCCGCTACAACTGGCGTTCCCGGCTGCAGTCGAGCGTGCAAGGCGGGCTCAGCCCGCGCCTGATCGAGCAAGGGAGGCTGACCGTGCCGGCGTTTCTCAAGCAGCACGGTTACCACACGGCGGCCGTCGGCAAGTGGCACTTGGGCATGGACTGGGCGTTGAAGCCGGGCGCGCCGAAATTCGGAGACAACATCGAAGACGGCGCGCTGGGCTGGAACGTCGATTTTGCCAAGCCGATCGCCAACGGTCCCAATTCGGTCGGCTTTGATTATTACTTCGGCATCAGCGCTTCGCTGGACATGGTTCCGTACACGTTCATCGAAAACGATCGCGTGACTGCGCTGCCGACCGTGGACAAGCAGTTTGCGATGATGCTCGGACGCCCGCGCGGCCAGACTCGCAAGGGACCGGGCGCCGAGAAGTTCGACGCCATGGACGTGTTGCCGACGCTGACCAGCAAAGCCGTGGAATACATCGGCCAGCGAGCCGCCGACGCCAAGGCGGGCAAGCCCTTCTTTCTCTACTTGCCGCTCAACGCTCCTCACACGCCAATCCTGCCGACGCCCGAATGGCAAGGCAAAAGCGGGCTTAATCCGTATGCCGATTTTGTCATGCAGACCGACGCCACGCTGGGCGCCGTGCTCGACGCCTTGGACAAGCATGGCGTGGCCGACAACACGCTGGTCATCTTCACCAGCGACAACGGCTGCTCTCCCCAGGCCAAGTACGACGAGTTGCAGGCCAAGGGTCACGACCCGAGCTACGTGTTTCGCGGGCACAAGGCCGACATCTTCGACGGCGGGCACCGCGTTCCGTATCTGGTTTGCTGGCCGGGCAAGATCAAGCCGGGAAGCAAATGCGACCAGCTCATCTGCCTGACCGATCTGATGGCCACCTGCGCCGATATTCTGGGAGTCAAACTGCCGGACAATGCGGGCGAAGACAGCGTCAGTCTTCTGCCGGCCTT
>DASZUP010000918.1:0-11060 GCA_035547635.1 Pirellulales bacterium | reverse complement strand
GTCGCCGCGCCGAGCTTGACGCTCTGGCTCTGACTGCCGCCGGAGCTGTAGCTGGTCCGCAGCCGTTCGCTCATGGCGATCGTGTTGCTCAGGCCGTCCTTGATTTCCGAAATGCGGACGGAATTGGAGTAGGCGAACATGCCGCGGTTCGATGTCGATTGGCCGTTCAGCGAAATCGTGTCGCCATGACTGAAGGCGTAGTTGACCTCGCCGAAGGTGCTTGCGCCGCCGAGCGTCGGGTTCGGTACAGGCGACGGCGTGCCGCGGTCATCCGAAGGGCAGAGAAATCCGGGAACCTGAATCTCCCAACCGTACCACAGCGTGTTCGCGGGCGGCCCGTAAGGAGGCGCGCCGTAGCCGCCGGCGCGAATCACGTCGTAGGCGGCTTGCTGCTCCACGAACGGGAGCAAACCGATGAACGCGCTCGCGCGCAGGCAGTTGCCGTTGCTGGCGCAATCGGTTCCGCCCTGGCGAATCGGAAACGCCCGATTGATGTCGTGATAATTCTGCAACGCGAGCCCGAATTGCTTCAGGTTGTTCACGCATTGAGAGCGGCGGGCGGCTTCGCGCGCGGCCTGAACGGCCGGCAACAGCAAGGCCATCAAGATGCCGATAATGGCAATCACAACCAGCAACTCGACGAGCGTAAAGCCATGCTTTGCGCGTGGCGACCTAGACTGCGGCATGTGCGATCTCCTGAGATAGAACCTCGCCGGGCGCGCAAACCGAAGCGGCTGCAAAAGCACGAGCGTTGTTCCGGGTAAGGGGGGATTATTCGGAGGGCATTGCCGACAGCTTGTTGCAAGCCTTGTCGGCGCCGTCTCCTCGCGTTCCTGTAAACGCTCGAAAGCCGCGGTCTTCATCTCTGCCATGTTAGGCAGGGTCGAAGTTAACAGCCGGCCTCAAGGCTGTTGTTAACCGTCGGTATTCGTGCGCCAGGAATCACATTAAGTTCAACTTCAGAACTTGGCAAGCGTTATATGCGTCATAGTGTTAAAGAAATACGAGCAACGACGGTGGCCGCAAATTGGCAAGTGAATGGGCAACCGATAGACCTCAGACTTGCTTCGTCTGGCAAGCAGTTGTCCGGCGCCGCTTGCCGCGCTTGCCATTGAAAATCTTGGGCTTTTGTTGCACGTTCGCATACGCCGCGGCGCGGTGAACGGACTCGAAGCGCCGCCGAAACCGGAAGTGCATGCCGCCGGTCGCTTTAGGCGATCGTCGTCTGGCCGGAAAGCCGCGAACTTCAACGCAAAACGGCGATCCGTTCAAGTATAAGCTACGCTTTCGTTAACGAACGCAGCGCTCTGGCGACGTCCTCTTTCTTTGCGGCATGGTGCGACGCAAAGTCAATGCATTCGGAGTCGCCGCGCCCATTGGCTCACGAACCTCTCTCAAGTAAGGGCTGTCATGCAAACCAAACTCGCCATCCTCTCGACCACCTTGTTCGCCACCCTGGCTGCAACCTGTCTGGCGAATCCGAGAGTTGTCTCGCCGGAAGACGCGCAAGGCGTCGAACGGGCTTCGGCTCAGTTCTACACAAGCTTGAACGCGCTTTTTACAGGCGATGCCGCTCCCATGAAACAGGTCTGGTCGCATGCTGATGACGTGACCTACATGGGCCCTGCCGGCGGATTCCTGTCGGGTTGGACGCGCGTGCAAGCCGCCTGGGAAACGCAGGCCGCCATGAAGCTCGGCGGCGAGATCGTGGCGGACACGCTCCACGTCACCGTCGGCGACGATCTGGCGATCGTTCACTGCCGCGAATCGGGCAGCAATCGAGATGCTCAAGGTAGGCCGTTGCCTGTGTCGATTCGAGCCACGAACGTATTCCGCAAGGAAAATGGCGTGTGGAAAATGATCGGCCACCACACGGATCTGCTCCCGTTTTTGCAACAGGACTCGGCCGCGACGGAGTGAGCGGCCTCGGTCGCTCGCCCGGAACAAGCTTCGCTCAGCCGTCGATTCGCACGCGCGCGAAGTGAACGCTCATGCAATCCGGAGCGCCGGCATAATAGGTCAGCAATACGCGGCGGTCTCGCAGAGCGCGGATCGCCGGATGGCCGAACGACCATTTGCCCATGTCTTCCCAATACTGGGCGAAGTCGACGTTTTCGGCGCCCTGGCTCAACGCCGCACGTTCCTCGTGTTCGTAAACCGTCAGGCATTCCGAAACGGGCCAAGACTGGCCGCCGTCTCGTGAAGTCCAGAGTTTCATTGTGCACGGCCGATTCCGATCGACGACGAAGGCCAGCAGACGTCCGTCATCCAGCCACAGCGGCGCGGCAATCTGGCCGGGAACAGCCGTCGCAAGGATCGGTTGCAGCTTCAGATCAGCGTTGTCAAGCGTGGCGCGCCGCAGATGGACCGTCAGATCTCGCCTGGCTTCCAGGTCGTGCGTCCAGAACAGCGCCGCCAGTTCGTTCGCGTCGCCGCGGGGCGCCAGACGCTGGTCCCAATAATAAACTTTGTGCTGCGGATCCTGAGCCGTCAGCAACGGCTGCGAAAACGTGCGGCCGCCGTCTCGCGAGACCAGGATCCATGCCGCGTGCTGCTTGGGCGCCGGATCGTCGAACTCTTTGAAGCTCTCGAACGGATAGACGATGGCGCCGTCGGCCATCTGCCACACCGGGCCGGTCCCGGCGCAGCCCGTAAGCCCGGGAGTCGGCGCCTCGCGCCAGTCGCTCCACGAGACGCCGTCGTCGCTCGACTCCGCCACAAGCTGCTTCGAACGCAGAATGCCTTCGGTAACCGGATCGAACAGCGGCCGGTCCGGCTCGCTGCGATCGAACCAGGTGGCGAACATCAGCAAGCGCCCCGGTTCGGCCTCGACCATTTCTCCGCTGGAAAGCGAGCCCGGCACGCCGCCGAAGTGCACTTTCCAAGCGACCGGAATCCGGCGCCACGTTAATCCTTCGTCGTCGGAATGGCACAGGCCGATCGTGGATCGGGCCGAATTCTTCTTGGACCCAAGCTGAAAGCCGCACAGGATCGCGCCGGAACGCAGCTTGCAGAGGCTGGTGAAGCATGCGACTCGCTCATGCGGCTCGCCGCTCGTAACATCGAAAACCAGGCCGCGCTGCTCGATTACCGGGGGCATGGTGGACTCCTCTGAGGCGACAGCCCTTGGAAACGTTGGGCGAGCTCAATGAAACGTTGTCGATAGCGACGGCGCCTCTTGCGTGCTTCGGCGCAGGCAGCAGCGTCCGATGGGAGACGCGTTAGCAGGACCGCCTGCCGTTTTACACGGGCGCAACTCGACGATCCAGTCTGCACGCGCGCTGCCGGACGGTTGTCGCTGCGGAACCGGCCGATCGAGCGCCAGTTGCAACATCAGGTGTAACTCGCTCGGCAGTTCCGACTCGACCGACGCGCCAGGATCGGCGCGCAGCAATGCAACCACTTCATCGATCTCCGCCCAATGCCGGTGCAGCTCGCGAGCTTGCGGCAAGTCGTGAATCAACCAGTAACCGCCGCCGGCCAGCAGTTGCAGCACGAGACAGGCCGCGAAGACGATTCGTCGCCACGAGGCGGCGGCTCGCAAAGCGAACCAGATGCAAACCAGCAGCGCCGGCAGCAGCGGCAGCATGAGCCGCGCGCCCGTGTCGATGGCATGCGCTGCGATCAAGATGAAGTAAAAGGGCATATACCAGGCCAGCGGATCTTGTTGCTCCACGGTCCATCGGCGCCAGCCGTAGCAGATGAGTGCCAAGAACGGCACGTGAATGAGCATGTTCGGATCGGTCCAGTCGCCGGGCGTGCCATGGCTCTTGAACAGCCCGGGGATGCAAACCCGGCCGATATCGCTGATGCACATTTGCACGCCGGCCGCCCAGCTTGCCAGGGGAGTTTGCGCGGCCTCGTGGAATTCATCGACATAGGTCCGCCCGCCAAGCTCCGCCGCCGTCAGCCGTTCGTGCAACACGAACAGCGCGACCGGCAACGCGGCCGCCGCGCCGAGGACGAGCGATGCAACGACGGCCCGGCGCCATGGCGGCCGGCTGCAGAAGATCCACGCGGCGATTGCCGGCGCCAACATGATCCCCACCGGCCGAATGACGCACAGCAGCGCGACCAGCGCGGCCGAGCACGACAACCGCCATGCAAACGCTCGACGTTCGCCTTGCCAGCAGAGACCCTTGATGACAACGGCGGTCCAGACCAGCACGCACAGGAAGGCGATTTCGCTCAAGGGCCGGCGATAATGCAACCAGAGTCCGTGATTCACTGCCGTCAAACTCACGATCCAGAGGGCCCCATCGGGCGCAAACCGCTGACACCAACGGTAAACGCCCAGCAGCAGCCCCATTGCCAGCAACCACTGAAAGACCGAAATCCACAAAAAAGGGCGCTGGTCCAACAGGAACAAAGGACTGATCAAGGCCGGGTAGCCGGGCGAGTACCACCACAAGCGGCTGCCGAAATTTAGCGGTCCCGCCCCGCTTGCCAGGCTGCGGCCCATCGAGAGATACGATGCCGAATCGATCGACGAGTACCACCAAGGGCCAATCTGCACGGCCAGCAGCGCCGCGCAGCCGATGAGCGGCGCCTGAGGGCTGCGAAGGAAACGAACGCCCAGCCCAGCGAGCCTTCCCTGGCGAACGGTTTCAGCAGGCAACTCAGGCGACAAACCGAACCAGCGGCGCGGTTCGAGCGCAGGGCGACAAACGGACTCCGGCGGCATTTTTACTCGAATCTGGATCGCGGGCGGAAAACCGCCGCAAATTATCCCGACGCAGCCTTGGCGCTGCAAGACGAATCGCAGAGGGACAGCCCCCGGCCTTGCCCTTGCTGCCTGCGTTTCCTCTCATCAATGCCATCACCAATGGCTAAAGAGGAAATGCAAAATGCAAAACGCAAAATGCAAAAGTCAAAATGGCCCGAATCAATCTCCCGTTTTGCATTTTGCGTTTTGCATTTTGACTTTCTTCTCCCTCGCGGCGCGCACTCTCCCAAGATCTCCCGCGCAACTTGGCCATCTTGGGCCTCGACCTCCCGTCGCGACTCAACGCATCGCAACCGGGCACGCCGAGAACCCATGCGTCTCATCCACCTCGCCAAGTTCCAGGCGCCGCTCCCTCTCGCGCGCCACTCGCTCCCCGACCTCCAACTTTCCCGCAACAAGTTGGCCACCTTCGCACGCATCGCCCGCCGCGCCCTGCTCCGCTGCCCGCTCACCCTCATTCCGACTTCCGCATTCCGACTTCCGACTTCCCCACACCCACGGCCCATCAAACTTGCTCTTCGTCGGCTTCAGCCCCAAGTCCTTGCCGGCCCGGCGCAAGGTCTTCGCCGAAATGCCGCACGTGCGGGCCTGCCGGAACAACTCGGCCGACTCGACCGAGCCGTCGCTCAAGGCGGAGATCAACCACTCGGCGGCGCATTCACGATCCTGCCGCTCCGCCACGCTCCGGGCGCTCGGCGGCGCGAGCATCGTGTCAGAAAGCTCCACGCCTTCCGGCGCCCACGCCACCCGCCCGGCTTCGATCCGGAAGGCGGCCGGCGATTCTTGCGGCCCCAGACTGTTCTTGACCGACAGCAGCAACCGCCGACCGGGCTCTTCCGCATCCTTCGCTAACAGCCAGACGACGGGAGCGATTGCCGAGAACTCGGCCAGTTCGCGCGTCGCCACGCGTCCGCCCGCCGGTCCGTTCAGCCGGGCCAAAGCGACGATGGCCGTCTTGGTCCGAACTGCCAGCTCCGCCAGCTTGACCAGGAAGTAATGAATTCTCGCCCGGCAAGGACTCGCATCGAGCCCGCCGGCCCAGGCCTCCAAGTTATCGATCACGAGCAGCTTGCAGGCCCGGCCGTCTTGCATGCCGGCGGCGAGCGTCGCCACGCGTCGATCGAGTTCGTCCAGCGAAACATCGTCGCCCGGCCGCGGCCAACCGAGCGTGGCAACCGCGACCCGCTCGACGTTGGCGCCCGCCGCATCAAGGCGGGCCCGCAACAACGGCGCCGGCATATCGACGGCGTGGGCGAGCAGCGCGGCATCGGCGGCGCCCGTCCCCTGGCTCGTTCCGGCCGCCCACTCCACGGCCAGCAGGCTTTTGCACGTCCCCGTCTCGCCGGCCACGATGCACAGCGCCCCGCGCGGGAGACGCGCTTCTGCCAGCCACTCCACCTGGGCCGGCTCGAGGTGTTTCAGGATTGACAGCCCCACCTGCTCCGAGCCGTCGTGCAGCGCGAAGGCATCGTCCGGCAAGGTCCAACGCGGCGTTTGCGGCGCTGGCGGAAGCTGTTCCCGAACCTGGACTTGCGCTTTGGCCTGCGATTTTTTCCAGCGGCGCGACATGGCATAAGTCCTGGGTTTGCTGCTCAGCCTCTCGGCAAGCGGCGCCCCGGCGTCGCTGCGACGCCAGGTTCGCCAACGCCGCTTCCGGCGAGACTTCTCCGCAGAGTTTAGACCTGCGCTGGCTTGGCGCGTGTGTGAGATCTCAGCCCCTCGCGGCCCCAGTTCCGTAGCGGAATCTGAGGTGGCGCCCGGAAGTCTCACGACGTCCGCTACTGCCCTGTAGCGGAATCTGTGAAGATTCCGGGCAGCGCGATGGATATCCCAACACCCCTTGGCGCTTGAACAACCCTGCGAGGCGTCCGGAAGTCTCACGACGTCCGCTACAACCCTGTAGCGGAATCTGTGAAGATTCCGGGCAGCGCGATGGATATCCCAACACCCCTTGGCGCTTGAACAACCCTGCAAGCCGCCCGGCCCCCGCAGTCACCTCGCTCGCCGTTTGACGCGACTACGGCCCCACGCCCGTGAGCGGATGATTGCAGACCGTTTTCCAGGCGATTTCCTGCAGTAATCGATTCAGCGGCTCCTTGTCGGCGTCTGCGATCGCCTTGTCGTTCTTCAGAATCCGGGGCACGGCCAATCCGACGGGACTTCGCCGATAGATCACCGCAAAGTGGCAATAACCGGAAAGCGCCATCAGCGGCGCCTTGGCGTGCCCCCAATTGTCGCGAAACAGATCCCACTGCGCCTTCAGTCCCGGCGCCTCGCCCGCGACGATCTTTTCACGCAACGCCACCGAAGCCTCGCCGACCGGGACGACGAACAGCGCATCGACGCCGAGCGCCTTGTTCAGCTCGCGAACATGCTGCTCAATGTCATTGCAGTAGGCTGCGTTGGCTTTGCTCAGCGCCGCCAGATCCGTCGCATCGTGATCAACCTTTTTGCGCGTGTCGAGCGGATAGATGGGCTCGTACGTGTCGTTCGGCATCCAGAATTCCTGAACGAGCACGCGGACTTTCCGATTGTGCTCCACGGCAAGCTTCGCGAAGTTCTCGATCCCGGCGTCGGGCAGCCAGATCGGCGATAGTGTCAGCACGTCGACCTTGCCGGCGGCCAGAGCTCGCCTTGCTTCGTTCTTCTCTTCCGG
The DNA here is from genome assembly GCA_035547635.1 of Pirellulales bacterium. Lineage (GTDB taxonomy): Bacteria > Planctomycetota > Planctomycetia > Pirellulales > JAICIG01 > JAICIG01. Next base: position 3,678 of record DASZUP010000918.1, on the reverse strand, counting down.
CACATCCCAATGCTGCACGACGCGCGAGCCGCCGATTCGCGAGATGCCGACCAGTTCCTGATCGGCGATGCCGGCCGACCTGGCCAATTCATCCAACAGCGGGTAAACGAACACGTGAAAGCTATGGCCGCAGGTAAAAATCCGTCGCCCTTGGGCGATCGGCGCCGGCCGAACGTCTTCGGCGCAACAGCGGTCGCCCAGAAACAAGGCCGCCGTCAACACGCCGAAAGCCGCCAGGGCGTGCCGGGCGCGACCGTTCATCATGACCTTCATTTGCGGAGCTCCTGTTAAATCAAACCCTGTTGATGCCGGCCCCGTCGTAGCGGAACGCGTGAGCGTTCCGAGTTCCGCTGCGGGCCCGCGCCCCAAAATCGTAGTTGGCTATTGAGGAAACGAAGTTCTTAAGTCGCTGCAAGCGGCCGGACGGACTCACACAGCGCGAGTTGTATTTTGCTTCGGCGAGAACCTGTTCATCCCTGCGCCGGGCGTCATTTTAACTACGCCGCCGGCCCAACGTATAGCATGCATGAATTGCCGGGGGGCGGAACAAGACCAGGTTCGAGCCAATTCGGCAACAAGCCGGGACGAGCGCCGGCGGATCGCTGGCCGTAATCGGCTCGACCTGGACGCTCATCACCACGGGCGTTGGACGCAAACCAGGCGGGAGTTCATGTCGCCTTCGTCAATCCAATAGTTCGTGCGGCAGTTGTATTGCCACAGCCTGAAGCCGGGAAGCGGCGTGGCCGGATCGAAAGTCTCCACGTTCTTGAGAACGGGCCAGGTCAAGTAGAGGGCGACCTCATCGCATTTCGTCAGATAGGTGGCCCAATCGTCGAGAACCTCCAAGATCGGCTCCTCGTACGGATAGCGTTCAATCTTGAAGTCGCTGATGGATTCGTACAACGCTCCGAAGAGCAGGTTGTCCGTGGCGTCGGGAGGCGGCCCGGCATCACGGTCGATAACCTCGATGTCGAAACCGCCGTCGATGAATGCGCGGACGTCGCTCCCGTCCCTGATGAAAGGACGTATTGCGGCGATGTGCCGACCGACGAGCTCAATGAGTTCAGCGTCGGAGCAGCGATGGGACTTCTTCGGCGTCCGATAGCCCCAGCCCGGAACGATATCCGACACGGCGTCTACTTCCGCCGCGCGCGCCCGAATTTCGCGGTGCGCGGGGAACTGCGACCAGGCAAGTTCCAGATCGCTGGATTCGGAAATCTGGTCAAACAAGAAGTACCGGTCCACCTCGTTCTCGCGCAGATTGGCATCACACCCATGACGTTTGAGTATCTCTTCGAGCGTCTCGATGGGATCATTCATGGGCATCGTACAGCGCGCGACAAGGTTAAGCAGGGCAGGGACTAAACGAACGATTAAAGGCTCGGGAGTCGTTCTGCCCCATTTTTGCCAAATCCCTCACGCGGAGCGTGATGGCTACTGTACGCTCAGCTTCCCGCGTTGCCCTGGGGTTCCGCTTGAGTTTGCCTTCGGGCGTACAGTAGCCATCACGCTCCTGCGTGATGTAAGCGACTGACACGACTCCACGCAAGCTTCGCTCATGGGCGGAACAAACACGCCGGGAGTCGTTCGAGGGCGGCAACCAGCCGCCTCCAGTCTACCGCGACTCGACCGCCCGTGCTGCGCCGGGCGCAGAGTTGGTTAATCGCCCGCAACGGCCATCAGCCGGCCGTCGATTGCAAACCTGCCGGTCCCCGGATCACGTTTGCGAGTCGAAAAGGATAGGCGTCTTGCATTGCTCTCTGTCGTTCGTGCCCGTCGTGTTCCGCTCCGCCACCTCCGGGCTCGTCCCGGCGGAGCGCTGATTGATCAGCTAGAAAGCGCACCCCACGATGCATCGTCTTTGCCGAACCCGCTCAAGCGTAACGTCTGGTTATCCCGCAAGGGGCGGCTCGATCAGATAACGAACGTCGTATACAAAACACGCCGGGTGCAATTCGTCGAAATCGGCGACGACGCGAAAGCGCCGTCCACATTGCCGGCATGCGCCGTCCACGACAGTCACATCCGTGGTCAACGGAGTCAAAACATCGAAATCTTGATGCACCCGCAGGCCCGATTGCATCGTAAAGGCCGTAATCGAGCCGCAGGCGGGGCAGCGGTATTTGGGCAGCGCCGGAAGTCGCTGCGGGTGCTCATGGTCAGGCGGATCGAGGACGGCGCCCACGTTCAGGCGATCGATCGGCGGAATCTTTATCAAAGTGGCCATAGGGGGCATACGTTCCAACGAATTGTGCTGCATCTAAGCACGCACCGCATGATCGTCGCGCCAACTCGCTCAAGCCGAACGGGCTTCCTCTTTTTAATCACAGGCTGCAAATCGCATCGGTTACCCATCGATCGTACCAGGTGTAGAAATCGCAACCTAACGGAGTGATCCCTTGATCCGAAACACGGCCATCCATCCATACTTGGCCAGCCTGCGGACCGGTGATTACGAGTCGATCGTAGTATCCGCATCCTTGATGCGAAAGAACGATCGAGCCGCAGATGTTGCAATCGTCGAACAGGTCATCGTCCGTCTCGTTTTGCTCATCCTCGTACGGATTAAAGAAATCGGTCAGCGGGAACGGGGATGCGAGAAATCTGCGACTCTTGTGGGCTGGGTCGTCGGCAATCGATTCGGCCAACGAGCAAAGCCCGTAGTACGGGCCGATGCCCCCATTGCCGACTCGGGTCAGGAAATCAGCGTAGTCTCTTGGTAATTGAACGCCGTATTCGCGCTCGAAATCGTGGAGTTCATCGATCGGCAGAATTGGATTCATCCGGTAGTGATGCCCGTGCCCGAAGGTTGACGCGCCGAACGTCTTCATTTGCTTGTCTTTCGCGGCTAGCTCGGCGATCTTCGATCGAAGGCGCTCAATTCGATCGCTCGGCGCGAAACGTTTTGCTTTATGGCGGCGAAAGAAGCGAAACATGGCGATAAATGCAGCAGAGGAATGAGGAAGGCGCTCGTGGGTCGCCGCAACAGATTAAAGGGTCGGGAGTCGTTCCGCCCCATTCTTGCCGATTCCCTCACGCGGAGCGTGATGCCTACTATACGCTCAGCTTCCCGCGTTGCCCTGGCGTTCCGCGGGAGTTTGCCTTCGGTCGTACAGTTGCCATCACGCTCCTGCGTGATGTAAGCGGCTGACACGACTCCACGCGAGCTTCGCTCATGGGCGGAATAAAGAGGTCGGGTGTCGTTCTAGGGCGGCAACCAGCCGCCTCCAGTCTACCGCGACTCGACCGCCCGTGCTGCGCCGGGCGCAGGGTTGGGCAATCGCCCGCAGCGGCCATCAGCCGGCCGTCGATTGCAAACCTGCCGGTCCCCGGATCGCGTTGCTAACCTGAAAGGATTGGGCGTCTTATATGGTCCTCTGTCGTTCGTGCCCATCGTGTTCCACTCCGCCACCTCCGGGCTCGTCCCGGCGGAGCGCTGATTGATCAGCTAGAATGCGCGCCCCATAGCGCATCGACTTCCCTTTACCGCGTCTGTCCGCCGCCCATGGCGGCGGACAGACGCGAAAAAGGTAAATCGCGACGCGGCAGCCGAGCTAGCTTTAAATCATCGCCCGATCGGGGCGAGCCCGAATCGGGGCGGAACTCCGGAGCCGCGCCGATCGCGCACAATTCTGCGCACGCTCGGCGAGGGGGGCGTCGTACGCCGTCGGCAGCTCG
>DASZUP010000917.1:0-3194 GCA_035547635.1 Pirellulales bacterium | reverse complement strand
ACGCCCTATGGCGTGCGCGAGATTCCGGCCTTCATCGCTCCCAACACCACCACGGCCTACTATCAGCCGCCGGCCGGCGACGGCTCGATCGCCGGCTTTTATTACGTCAACACCTACAATCTCAAGGCCCGGCCGCTGTATGAGATCGAAGCGCTTTCATTTCACGAGGCCGTGCCCGGCCATCACCTGCAGATCGCTCGACAGCAGGAACTGGATGACCTGCCGGAGTTTCGGAAATTCGCCGGCTTCACGGCCTTTGTCGAAGGTTGGGGGTTGTACGCCGAGCGATTGGGCCTGGAGGTCGGCTTCTACGAAGACCCCTACAGCAACTTCGGCCGCTTGAGCTACGAGATGTGGCGCGCCTGCCGGCTGGTCGTCGATACCGGCATGCACTATCTGGGCTGGACGCGCGAGCAGGCGATTGAGTTCATGTCCGCCAATACGGCGCTCACCCGGCTGAACATCGTCAATGAAGTCGACCGCTACATTGCCTGGCCGGGTCAGGCGCTGGCCTACAAGACGGGCGAACTGAAAATCCGCCAGCTCCGCCGCAAGGCGGAAGAAAAACTTGGCACACGGTTTGACGTTCGCCAGTTTCATGATGCCGTACTGGCCAACGGCGCCGTGCCGCTGGACGTGCTGGAGCGGATTGTGGATGAATACATCGAGCACGCCGCGGATTGATTGGCGTTCCGGGGCGGATTTCCAACTCCAGACTCCCTGGCCCTGCTCCCGGCGCCTGATTTGTTCCACCGCGTACGTCGCATTTGAAATGCCCGCCATCGAAATTGCTTCTCTCGACGATCCTCGTCTCGAGCCTTACCGCCATCTGAAAGACACCAATCGCACGCGCTGGGCGGGATTGTTCGTGGCGGAAGGAGAGAAGCTGGTGCGGCGGCTGCTGGCCAGCGACTACGAGACGGCTTCGGTGCTGGTCGGCCGTCGCTATGCGGAGGAATTCAGGTCGTTGGCGCCTGAGGAAACGCCGCTGCTGATTGTCGCAGACGATTGGGTCGAGGATCTGGTCGGCTTCAACTTTCATCGCGGCGTGCTGGCGTGCGGCCGTCGTCGACCGAATCCGGCCTGGCAAGAAGCGCTGCCACCCGGCGGCGGGCGCGCGACGGCGGTAGTTTGTTCCGACGTTCAGGATCCGGAGAATCTTGGCGCCATCTTGAGGATTTCCTCAGCCTTTGGCGTCGATCTGGTGCTACTGGGCCCGCGTTCTGCCGACCCGCTCTCGCGCCGCGTCTTGCGCGTTTCAATGGGCGCCGCCTTAAGCGTGCCGCTGGTCCGCAGCGACGACTTGCCGGCCGATCTCGAACGACTGCGCGGCGAGTTCGGCCTGCAGTTGGCCGCCACCGTGCTCGATGCCGACGCGGATCCGCTCGAGACGGCGCGGCGGCCTGCGCGGCTGGCGATACTTTTGGGCAGCGAAGGCCATGGATTGGAACGAAGCCTGGTTGAGCGTTGCGATCGGCGGATTACCATTCCCATGCAACGCGGGACCGACTCGCTCAACGTGGCCGTGGCGGCCGGGATCTTCTTGTATCATTTCAGCCGCTGAGCGCAGCAAGAGAGGCGGACCCGAAGGTCCGCCTCGGACTTGCCCCGCCTTCTGCCGCAATCAGGAGCCGGCTTGGCCCGCGGCCCAGGCGCATTCGAATCAGAAGATATCGACGTCGAGCGTCCGCTTCTTGTTGCCCTCTTCGGGGAACAGGTCCCAGAGGTTGTCCGCGGCGTTGATGCCGACTTCGACCGTGCCGCTGAAGTTCAGCATTTTGGTCGCCAACTCGCCGCCGTTGCCCCGGTCGTAGCGGAGGACGATCGGAAAGCGGCTGGTAAGCGTCTTCGTGCGGCCTTCTCGGACCACCAGCGGCTCCTTGTTGAACACGAAATGAAAGTCTCGCGGGTTGCGCGAGTTGTCAATGGTGATGTCGTAACGATGCTTATACAGCTCCCAGCCGCTTTCCGTCGGCGTGAACTGATAAGTTCCTTCCTCGAGGCGATACTCGGAGGCGCCGGCGCTTCCGCCCCGATCGAAATTGATCACCCACGACCCAGGCTGCAACTTTTGCGACATGCCGGGCTTCATGATATAGGTTTCGCCGTTGAGCATGTAGCGGACATTGGCGCCGGAACGAGTCGGATTCATTAACAGTACGCCGTTCGTCTTCGGAGCGCCTTCGGCATTGGGCAGCGCGTCGTCCGAAATCACCGGCAAGCCGAGCGCCTCGGCGGCGTTGCCCTTGCTGATTTCCACTCCGCCGCGGCCGCGGCTGCCGACCATCACAGTGTCGTTCGCCAGCACGACGGCCGTCCCGACGGAGAGATTCGGGTTATGAATCAACGTGACCCGGCCCGTCGGCAGCTCGTCGATGCCGGCCGCATCGGGATTCGCCGAGTCGAGCATCTTCTGGATTTCGACCCAAGTGCGAAGCGGATCCAGCGACTGCGTGATCTGAGCGGCTTGCGGATTGCTGGGCGCCAGCTTGTCGAGCGCGTCAGCCAGATCGTTGACTTCCTCTGTGGAGGCTTTCCCGTCCTCGGCGCTTTGTTCGAGCGCCAGGAAGGTTCGCTTCACCGCCGTTTGCCGCGCCACCTGCTCCGCGCCCGCGGTATCGGCGGGATTGGCCTCGAGCCAGGCTTCGTAAACCGCGGCGGGGTCGACCGACTGGATGGCCTTTAGCAGCGCATTGCGGTCTTCTGGACGCCACTTGCCTGTGCCCGACAGGGCATCGATCTCATCCGGGAAAACCTGCTTGACCTTCGATTTAAATTCCGTTACCTGGTCGCGGATTTGCCGGTGCACGCCTTCGAGCGAGGTCTGCAAACGCTGTGACGTTAAAGGGATTGGCTGAATGACCTCGTTTTGCACTCCTTCGGTGATCTTGGCGGGCAACTCGTTGCGGGCGTCGGCGCCGCGCAGCGCAAATCGCCTGTTCGCCTGGCTCCAGGCCGTCGACGATGCGCCGAGCAAGACGCAAATGCCGGTCGAGCCGGCAAGAATTAAACGCGTGCGTGACATGGGGATCCTCCTTTGGCTTTGGATTTTGGAGTGCATGCTGCAAGTCTTGAGACCACTGCGACCGCGGACTGCCACCGCTGGATCGCGAGCAAAACGGCGCCGCGTGGAGCCCGACGTTCCACGACGCTGATTTGCCGTACTACTGTTCCTCTGTCTGACCCTATTGCAA
>DASZUP010000916.1:0-4871 GCA_035547635.1 Pirellulales bacterium | reverse complement strand
GGAATCCAACGACGGCCCTAGGCGTTGGTTGAAATGAGGATTGCCCTTTCAGATGAAAATCGTTTCCCTGCTGCCCAGTGCCACCGAGATCATCTGTGCATTGGGGCTCAAAGACCAGCTTGTCGGCGTGACGCACGAGTGCGACTATCCGCCGTCGGTGCGAGACTTGCCGAAGGTGACGAAGACGCTGATTCCGGCCGATGCCAGCAGCGCGGAGATCGACGCCCTGGTGCGCGAGCGGATGGCGACGGACCGTGCGCTCTACGCGTTGGACATGCCGGTGCTGGAACGCCTGGCGCCGGATTTGATCGTCACTCAGGCACTGTGCGACGTCTGCGCCGTGGCCGACGCGGAGGTCAAAGCGGCCGCCTGCTCGCTGCCCGGCGCTCCGCGAGTGATCAACCTGGAGCCGCAACGCCTCGGCGAAGTGCTCGGCACAATTCCGACCGTGGCCGCCGCCGCCGGAGTCGCCGAGCGTGCGGGGCCGATCGTCGCCGCGTTGCAGGCCCGCATCGATGCCGTCGCCGAGCGCATGCGAAAGGTCCGGCAGCGGCCGCGGGTGATGGTGCTGGAATGGATCGATCCTCCGTTTTCATCCGGGCATTGGACTCCGGAACTGGTCGAGTTGGCCGGCGGCGTGGAAGGACTCGGCCGCAGCGGACTCCCTTCCGAGACGACTGCCTGGGAGAAGATCCAGGCCTGGCGGCCGGAAGTGCTGGTGGTCGCCTGTTGCGGATACAGTATCGAGCGCACGCTCAAGGACATGCCCATCCTGCAAGCGCTTCCCGGCTGGGACGATTTGCCTTGCGTGCAAAACGAGCGTGTTTACATCGTCGACGGTTCCGCTTATTTCAGCCGTCCCGGTCCGCGGCTAGTCGACAGCCTGGAAATTCTGGCCCACGCCTTGCACCCGGAATTAGCGCCAGACCTGGCCGTGAAATCCCAACGCGGGCCGTTTAACATCCTCGTCCACGGCTGACATGCAGTCCTTCCCACGTCTTCGCCTTGAACTTGCAGCGTAATCGTCGCCGCTCAAGCGATAACAGCACGAAAGCTTCCGCCTATGCCCAAGGTCTTGCTTGCCTGGAGTTCCGGAAAAGACAGCGCATGGGCGCTGCACGTACTGCGCAGCCAAGGGATAAATGACGTCGTCGGCCTGCTGACGACGTTCAACGAGGCGTTCGATCGCGTGGCGATGCACGCCGTGCGGCGAGAGCTGGTGGAAGCCCAGGCCGCGGCGGCCGGGCTGCCATTGTGGCCGGTGATGATCCCCTGGCCTTGCTCCAACGAAGAGTACGAAGTTCGCATGCAAGCGGCGATTGCTGAGGCGCGCGAGCAAGGCATCACGCACATCGCTTTCGGCGACTTATTCCTGCAGGACGTGCGGGAGTATCGGATCAAGCTGCTCGCCGGCAGCGGCGTCGAGCCCCTCTTTCCGATTTGGTGCTCGCCCGCCGAAACGCCGGCCTTGATCCGGCAGATGCTCTCCGCCGGGCTCGAAACGGTACTGACCTGCGTCGATCCCAAACAACTCGACCCGCGGTTCGTCGGCCGCCGGTTGGACGAGCAACTGTTGGCGGAACTTCCGCCGGAAGTCGATCCTTGCGGCGAACGGGGAGAATTTCACACGTTTTGCTACCGCGGCCCGATGTTCGCCCGCGATCTGCCGGTTCAAACAGGCGATAGCGTTAGCCGAGACGGCTTTCAGTTCGCCGAGCTGACATTGGCCTAGCCCCGCAATTTGCCGCGGGGCTATACTTTGCCGCATTCGCGCATCAATCTTCGCGCATCAATCGGTCTCGGCGACGGCAAAGGATTGCCCGGCTATGGAATCTGCGGCTTCTTCAGGATGGCGTTCCCGCTTGCTTCCTCGATTTTTTAGAGGAACTGCCAGCGGCTCCGGCGAACTCCCTCTCCCTCTGGGAGAGGGCCGGGGTGCGGGGGAAGCGGGCCACGGCGCCTTTATTCTGCTCTGGCTGGATGCTTTCAGCCGGTACGCCTTGACCCTCACTCTAACTCTCTCCCAAAAGGAGAGGGGACGTTCCAACACTCACTCCCGCCGCGTGCAGAACGGATCGGAACTGCAATCGGGCTCTGGAACTTTGCAGACGCCGAACGCCGAAGACTCCGCCTGGGCCGGAAGCACAAGCGAAGGATGGTTCAGCCCGGTGGTGCAATCGCGAATGATTTGGGCTTGTTTGGCGCTCGGCATCGCGGCTCGCGCCGTCCGCTTCTTGTTGCGGTTTCCGCTCTGGGAAGACGAATGCTTTCTGGCGGTCAACTTTATCGACAGCAGTTATCTTGATCTGCTCAAGCCGCTCAACTACCACCAGGTAGCGCCGCTGGCCTTCCTGTGGATCGAACTCTCCGCGGTCAAGCTGTTCGGCTTTTCCGAATGGTCGCTCCGGTTGTGGCCCTTTGCGTGTAGCATCGGCGGCTTGTTGCTGTTTCGGCATCTCGCCGGACGCTTACTTCGCGGGCTGCCGTTGGTGTTGGCCGTCGCCGTGTTTGCCATGGCCTACGCGGGCGTGCGTTACGCAGCCGAGGCCAAGCCTTACGGCCCGGATCAGTTCGTGGCCCTGGCGCTGCTCACGCTGGCGGTCGAGTGGCGGCGCAGGCCGCAGCAACGTCGCTGGTTGTGGCTGCTGGCGGCCGTCACGCCCGTGGCGCTGGCGCTGTCTTATCCGGCGCTGTTCGTGGCCGGCGGTTTGAGTTTGTTCATCGCTTATGAGTTGTGGCGGTCAGGCGATCGCCGCGGTTGGATGGCGTGGGCGGCGTACAACCTGGTGCTGCTGAGCAGCTTTGGCTTGCTGTTTCATCTGGCGGCCCGGAACCAGACGGCGGCCGAGTTGGGCTACATGCAGAATTACTGGAAAGACAATCTCCCGTCGCTCTCGCCGTTGCGGTTTGCCGGCTGGCTGATCGTGACGCACGCCAGCGAGTTGATGTCGTTTCCGGTCGGCGGCGAGCGAGGCGCCAGCACGCTGACATTCCTGGTTTGGGTCTCAGGGCTGGTTGCGCTCTATCGCGGACGGCGGTGGAGCTTGCTGCTGATTTGCCTGGCGCCGGCGGCGCTCAATATCGTCGCGGCGGCCATGGGCCGATATCCCTACGGCGGGCATGTCAAGTTCGCGCAGTATCTGGCGCCCGGAATCTGCATGGTCGTCGGCGCGGGGGCCGCCGCCTTGTTGGAGCGGCACGAGCTGCGCACAGGCCGCGGGCGGAAAGCGCTGGCCATTGCGCTGGGCGTGCTGTGCCTTGTGCCGTTGGGCACAATGACTCGCGATTTTCTCAATCCCTACAAATCGAAGACCGACGCCCGCTACCGCGACTTCGCCCGCTGGTTCTGGTTCAACATGGAGTTCGAAGGCGAAGTGGCCTGCCTGAAGACGGACCTCAACCAGAACTTTGCGCCCGGCACGTTTCACGATCTGGGCTGGTCGGCGATGTACCTCTGCAATCAAAAGATCTATTCGCCCCGGCACGCACGGCATGAGCCGCTGCACCTTGACAAGGTCAGCCAGCAGCATCCGCTGCGCTGCGTGCAGTTCAAAGCGCAAGTCTACAAGTACGACCAGGCGGCCTTTGAGCGTTGGCTGAACTCAATGCAGCAGCGATACGACCTGGTCGCTCGCGATAGCTATCCGTTTCCCTGCTTCGACCAGCGCGGCCGAAACCTGCTCTGCCTGGATCAGGTCGACGTCTTCAAGTTCGTCCCCAAGGCCGGATCTGCGAGAACAGCGGATCTCAGCTCACGGGACGAAGCCGGAGAACAGACTGCGAAGCACGAAGTGCGGAGCGCAGACGACCACGCGGCGAGCAGCCGTCTATAGACGCCCGTCGATCAAGCCGCGCGCCTCACTGGGGCATCGCTTCGCTTTGACGCCCGCGCTGCTTCAGATTGCGAATCCCAGTTCCCGAACCTGACAAATCACTACGTCCGGTTTTGATACTCGGCGCTGCTGAGGGTTTGTTGTCGCCGGTTGGTCCATCTCCGCCGCCTGGTGCGCGGCAAGTCAATTCAGAGAATCGCCGCGGCAGGGCGCGCGAATTGCTGAGCTTCAGGGAAAGACGAACCTTCGGCGCGTCCGTCGACGCCCGGCGGAACCCAGGCGGGCTCGGATAGGCAAGTCGGCGCGGCGCAGGAATTGAGTAGACGGATTTAGGCGCAAGACAAGGAGCGGTGCGCACATGATTCCCCAATGGTTCACGACGTTATCGATCGTCATGTTGATCCTGGGGGGCGTGTGCGCGCTGGTCATCGTTGCGGACATCTTGGCGGGCCACAAACAGCACATGTGGATCATGAACGTGGTCTGGCCGGTGTCGGCGCTGTTCGGCACGGTGCTTTCGCTGTGGGCCTACTTTAAGTACGGCCGGCTGGCGACGCACCATGCCATGATGGAAGCCAAACAACGCGGCGAGGAGCCGCCGAACAAAAAATACACGCCGTTCCCGGCGATGGTCGGCAAAGGAACAACCCATTGCGGCAGCGGCTGCACGCTGGGGGATATCTGTGCCGAGTTCCTGGCGATGGGCTTTCCGGCCGTCGCGGTGTGGCTGGGCTGGAAGTCGCTGTTTCCCGCCAATGAGCACGGCAAGATGTTCGCCGTCTGGATACTCGACTATATCTTCGCGTTCCTGATCGGCGTGGCGTTTCAATATTACACGATCAAGCCGATGCGCGGCCTGTCGCCGGGCGAAGGCCTGGTGCAGGCGGTCAAGGCCGACGCGCTGTCGCTGACGGCCTGGCAGGTGGGCATGTACGGTTTTATGGCCCTTGCGCAATTCCTGATTGTCAGCCGACTCTGGGACGCATGGCTCAAGCCGAGCATGCCGGCGTTCTGGTTCGTCATGCAGATCGCCATGCT
>DASZUP010000915.1:0-8544 GCA_035547635.1 Pirellulales bacterium | reverse complement strand
CCGGTGATGAAAACGCAGTTACTCGGCAGGTTCTCCAGTCCGCCGGCCTGGAGCGACGCAAAGAAATCGAACAGGTCGGGGATGATCTGCGCCGCTTCGACAAGGGCGACGTGGACGGGCGGCAGCAGGCTGGCCAGACGTTCCTGTCCCGGCCGGCTGGCCAGAGCCAGCGTGCCCGTTTCGGCGATGGCGGCGCTGACGCTGGAAATGCCGATCTCGGCGGCAAACATCTGCTCGCGTTGCCCCGCTTGCTCGTGCGGCGATAGGGAGTCGTAATCCAAGCGAGCGATATTCATCGACTCAAGCAATGCTTTCAGTCCTAAGCGATCCAGCAACTCATGTTGCCAGCAAAGCGCGGTGCGCGGAGCGTACTGCCGGAGTAATTCGCTCAGTCGTTGTGCGGCTTCCGCCAGATTGGCGGCCGAATGCGCTTGCCCGCCGACCGCGTTGACTTCTTGAATCAACCGCTCGACCGGATCATCGCCGGCGCCGCAATAGCCAACGTGCTCCGGCAGGTCGCTGCGCAGATGGACGCGGTGTGCGCGGCCCGCCGCGGCGGCGCTGCGCACGCGGGCCAGAAACGATTCTCGGCTCACGACGATTCCTCCTCACGCCACCAATCGCGGAAACGTTGCGGGGCCGGGGCGGGAAAGTCCCGCCTTTCGGTCCAGCCGTGCAATTGCCCCGGCAGGCGCCTCATCCACCCGCTCGCAGCGAACCAGCGGCCCGCGGTGCGCGTCGCCAGCCAGGTGGCGAGCCGGTACAGGCGAGGGCTGCGCATCGAAGCGGCCCAGGCGCGGTAGGCCAGTGACTCGATCCGTCCCAATTGCCCCGGCTCGTCGTGCAGTTGCTCGCGCAACTGGATCAGCATTTGCGGAATCGCAATCTTCACCGGGCAAGCGGCCTGGCAGGCGCCGCACAGGCTGGAGGCGTGCGGCAGATGATGATTGGCGCCCAGGCCGTCATACAGCGGCGTCAACACGGCGCCGATCGGGCCGGCATAGATGCCGCCGTAAGCGTGCCCGCCGACATTGCGATAAATGGGACAGGCATTCAAGCACGCTCCGCAACGAATGCAGAACAGGCTCTCGCGCAACGGCGAAGCGAGAATCCGCGAACGGCCATTGTCCAACAGGACTAAATGAAGCTCGTCCGGCCCGTCCAGTTCTCCCGGCTGCCTGGCGCCGGTGACCAGTGAAGTATAGACCGACAGCTTCTGCCCGGTAGCCGCACGGGCCAGCACTTTGAGAAACACCGGCAGGTCAGCCAGTTTCGGAATCACCTTCTCGATGCCCATGATGGCGATGTGGATCCGCGGCAGCGAGGTCGTAAGCCGTGCGTTTCCTTCGTTGGAGACGAGCACGATTGTGCCGGTTTCCGCCACGGCGAAATTGGCGCCGGTAATTCCCGCATCGGCCGCCGCAAACGCGGACCGCAAGCGGCGGCGCGCGTAAGCGGCAAGTTGTTCGGCGTCGACCGGCAACGCTTCGCCGGCGTCGCCGCTGAGAATCTCCGCGACCTGCGGCGTGCGCAGATGGACGGCCGGCGCCACCAGATGCGACGGGCGGTGGCCGGCGACCTGGATGATGTATTCGCCGAAATCGGTTTCGATGGTTTCGATCTGCTCCGCTTCAAGCGCGGCGTTGAGATGAATCTCCTCGCTGGTCATCGACTTCGACTTGACGACTCGCTTCGCCCCGCGGCTCTGCAGGATCTCGATCACGGCACGGCAGGCGGCGGCGCTGTCGTCGGCATAGTGCACCTGGCCGCCGCGGCGGCGGATGCTGGCCTCGAGCGTTTCCAAATGTTCCGCCAGATTGGCTAAAGTCGCATCCTTGATCGACCGGGCCCGTTCGCGCAGCAAATCGGATTGGTCCAAGGCGGCGAACGCGTCGCGATTCCGCTGCCCCAGCGTATCGCCGAGCTTGGAGAGGGCCGATTGCAGATTTGCGTCGGCCAGCGCCGCGGTTGAGGCGGCCATGAATTCGTGATGTTCGTGCCGGGCGTACTCGTCGCTCATCAACTGCTCATCATCTGCCATACGACGATCGCCAGCGGCATCGCGCCGACAACGACGGAAAAGATCACAATGCCTCGCGGCGGCGGCTGACGCCGGCTCTTAACCACTACGGGCGTCAACAATAAGACCAGCAGGCCGATGACGGTCGAGGCGAATAACAGCAACGCCATCAGTATGGCCCACGAGCTCTCCGTATCGCCCCCGGCCAGCCAGCGGGCCGCGACAAAACCGACTTCGCAAGCCAGTGCCGTAAAGACCGTCAGCATCCAGCCGATCGTCAGGCTTTCGATGCTGCGGTTTTCGGCCGAGCCGGCGCTCATTTCGCCGCGTTTCATTCGCTTCCTGGTTTGCTTCGTCATCGGCTCCTCCGCCGCCAGCCGGCAGGGCGCAGGCGACGCCTCGCCGCCGCGTCCCCCCGGCGCTTCAATTTAAGGCGCCGGCGGGCCGACAGAAAGCCCGGGAAGCCGGATCAATAGTGGCGAGCCGGAGCGGTTTGCCTCGCCCGGTTCGGCCCGGCTCATACGCCGTGGGTCGCCACAATGACTTTGCCGTTGTGCAGGAAACGCACCGTGACTCGAAATCCGCAGCACCAGTCGTAGGTCACGACCGAGCGCCCCAACAACCCTTTGTGGCAGCCCACGCTGGGAGCGCCGGTGCAGCAAACGGGCAAGCAGACGGAAACGTCTACCGGGCAGCCCGTGCATGGATTGTTGACCGTCAACAGCGTCGGAATCGGCGGTTCACAGCCGCAGCAAAGCTTGGGGCCGTGATGGCGGTAAATGATGCACGGCTGCGGACAACAGCCGGTGACAGGCGCGACATAGGCGCCGGGAACCGCCATCGCCGGCGGGGCGACCAACGCCGCGGGGGCGGGCGCCGACAGCGCTTCAAGCTCCGCGGCTCGGGCGGCTCGCAGGGCCGCCAGGCGGCGGGCCGCATCGGCCTGGCTGGCATCTGTTAACGCCATTGCCACACCCGCCAGCGCCGCAACCGCAATGACCCATCGCTTTCGAGATTTTGTCAACATGCAAGAGCTCCTCATGAAACAAGCAAGACACTTCTACTAAAGGCCATCAAATCCGTTGCGGCAAGTACCTGCCTTTCTGCTTTCCGCGCGAGCAAAACCGCGGCGCCTCGGCGCACGGCCTGCGCGGCTTGCGGAGCCCGCCTTCGCGTCAGCTCCTATAAACATGACGTTTCGACGATTTGGTGCAAGCAGTGCATTCGCCCCAATCGACGCAAAGTTTCTCAACTTGTTTGTGAGCCGGGAGTTAATGCGCCGGGCGAGCTCCGATCTGCAGGCGGCGACCTGCTCGCAAACTATGCGGAGACAATCGTTTGCACGTTCTGCCGGGCTGACCTAGAGTTCCACTGGCGGTCGATTTGCTTCTCCGGCCGTCCCTTGCCTCTCGGGCCGCGCGGCCGCTTGGGACGTACCGGAATGCAAGAAGCGAAGCAAGCTTACGGCCAACGCCGCGGCCGTTCGGACGCGGCGCTGTTGCACTGACGCGACTCCAGCGATTGATTGTTTGAAGCCTGTGCCTCCCGATCTCTTTCTATGCGCCGTTGATTTTCAAGCTGTCCAGGCGACGCTGACCAAGGTCGGCGCCGGCGGCGATCGTTTCGAAGAATTCGTCTCTGACCAGTTGGACGGATTAGAACGATTATTCGGCGTCTTGGAGCAGCGCGAGCGTCAAGTCGATGACGAGCTACGCAAGCTTCAGTCCGAAAGGGACGAGCTGAAAGCGGAACGCGACGCGCTCGCGGTCCATCGCGAACAAATCCTTGCTGACCGCGCGCAATGGGAGTCGGAACGCGAGGCGGCTTCCGCAGTGCGTGCAGAACTGGACGCCGAGCGGGCCGAACTGAGCGTCGAGCAGGAAACGCTGAAGACGGCGCGAGCGGAATTGGACGCCTTGAGCAAGGAGTTGTGCGCCGAGCGGGAGAATCTCGAAGAGCAGCGTCTCAGTTTGCAACACGACTCGGAACAAATCGAGGATCGCTCGCAGCGGCTTGCCCAGGCGCAGGCGGAGTTGGAGGAGTCGCGATCGGAATTTATTCGCCTGCGCGAACAAGGAGCGGCGGAAACCGGCGACGCTTCCGCCGCGCTGCTCAGTGAACTGCAAAACTCCGAGAGAGAGCGAACCCGGCTCGACCAGGAGCTGGCGGCGGCGCGGGCTCAAATCGGCCGCCTGGCCGACGTAACGGCGGAGTTGGCCGAAGTACGCGCAGAGCTGCTGCGGCAGCCCGAGCGCGCCGCCGCGGAAGCGAACACGCAAATCGAAGCGCTGCAAAAGCGGATCGAGACGCTGGAACGCCAACGCGACGCCGCGGACGAAGAGCTCAAGGCGGCGCGAGCCCAGATCCATCGGCTTACCGATGCGACGATCGAATTGGCCGAGGTCCGCGCCGAGTTGTCCGAGGCCCGGGCCGAGTTGCTGAGGCAGCCGGAACGCACGGACGACGCCGACGCAGCCGTGCAAGAAATGTGCTCGCAACTGCAGCAACTGGAAAGCCAGCGAGCGTCGCTGGAACAGGAACTCGCCGAGTCTCGCGAGCAAGTGTGTCGCCTGGCCGATGCGAACGCGGAACTGATCAAGCTCCGCGCAGAACTGGAAGAGATGCGCATCGAGCTGTTGCGCAAGCCGGATCGTTCAAGCGACGAGACCGATAGCGCCGCGGAGGAGATGTGCCGCCAACTGGCCGAACTGGAGCGGCAGCGGTCGGCGATGGAGCAGGAACTGGCGGCATCTCGCAGCCAGATCAGCCGCCTGGTCGACGCGACGGCCGAACTGGCCCAGGTTCGCGGCGAGTTGGCCGAGGCGCGCGCGGACCTGCTGCAACATGCCGAACTTGCTTCCGACCAGACGGTCGAGGACCGGGCCCTGAGCGAACAGGTGCGGGAACTGCAGCACGAACGCGAAATGCTGGAGTCCGAATTGGAGACGGTGCGCCGACGAGTCGTTGAACTGGCGGAAGTGGCTTCGGCTGAAAAGCAGCGCACCAATCAGGAACGGGCCGAGTGGTCCAAAGAGTTCAAACAACTCCGCAAGCTGCTCGAGTTGCAAGCCGCGCCGCAACCATCTGCTGAAGCGGCGCGGGAAACCGTCCCGGCAGGCCCGTCGGCCCCGGCCGGCGATCCGATGCTGGAGTCGGTGATGGCCCAGTTTGACATGCTGCAAAAGGACATTTCGCGTCGCCGGACAGGGAACAAAAAGCCGTCCAAGTAATAAGAAACAACGGGGCTCCGGACCGGGTGGATCAGACCATGCAAACATTTGCAAACCGCCATGTCGCGTGGCTCGCGGCCTTGGCTAGCCTGGCTGCGGCGATCGGCGGAGCATGCACGGGCAGCCGCTTGCTCGACATGGCCGCCATGGCCTTCGCCTTGGGAGGCGTCTGGAGCCTGCTCCGCCGCCGCGCGGCGCGCAACGCCGTTCAAGTTCCGGAGAATGGTCCTGTCGCGGAGCGGGACGAGCCGAGCCCCCCTGCGGCGCTTGATTCCGACGATCTCGATTCGTTTGTCGATGGAATGCTGGCCCGGCATCGGTATGCACTTCTGCTGCGCAGACAATTGGTTTCGAATCTGACGGAAGAGCAATATGCGCGAGCGCGCGACCTGCTGGAAGAAAACATGGCCTTGGTGCCGGCCGGCAGCGTATCGCTGACGCCGACGGATCGCGGTTCCGAAGACGACGATGAGGACGACGACGCGGGCCGCGTGGTGAAGCACGTCAACGCTCTGTTTCTGGATCGCTATCCGGTTACCAACTTGCAGTACCGCGAATTCGTCGAAGCGGGCGGCTACGAGCAGATGTCGATCTGGGAGCCGGCGATCTGGACGGCCGTGCTCGATTTTGTCGATGCGACCGGCATGCCCGGCCCTCGATTCTGGAAACACGGCCGGTATCCCCGGGGTGAAGAAGACTTCCCCGTCGTCGGCGTCTGCTGGTACGAAGCGTGTGCTTACGCTCGCTGGACGGGCAAGCGGCTGCCGACGGAACCCGAATGGGTCAAGGCGGGCAGTTGGCCGGTGCCGCTTTCGGACCGCCGCCAATGGCAACGTAGATTTCCCTGGGGGGACACCATGGACCGCGAACGCTGCAACCTGTGGGGCTCGGGGCCGGGAAAGGTCGTGGCGGTCGGTGAGTTCTCTTCCGGAGTCAGCGTCGGAGGCGTTTACCAGCTGATCGGCAACGTCTGGGAATGGACGACGGGCAACTTCGGCGGTCCGGACCGCGCGGGTCGCGAACTGACGCTGCCCACGCCAATGAAAAGCATTCGAGGCGGGGCGTTCGACACCTATTTCGAAAACCAGGCCACGTGCCATTTTCAAAGCGGCGAAACCCCTTTGGCGCGGAAACACAATATTGGATTTCGCTGTGCATTGAGCCTGTGCGACGTCGCTACGCCGACGCGCGGCGATGAGCCCGTCGAATCGGCGGTCGACGAGGCGGAAACCCAAACGCCGGCCGGCGAGGGAGTTGAAATATGATCAAAGAAGGCGCCATGCCCATGGACTCGTACCGGCTGGCCCAGTACGCCGTCCAGATTCCGTGTTATATTTGCGGCGTCGACAATACCTACGACGCCGAGCTGTGTCGGCAATGTTATGCGCCGATGGCATTAGCGCACCAGGCCGCCACTCAGAAGATCGCTCCCCGGATGGTCGCCACAATCGGCGCCAGCAGCGTGGGCAAGACAGTCTACCTGGGCATGCTAATGGACATGCTCTCCCGGCAGCCCGATAGATTGCAGATGTTGGCTCGCGGAGCGTTCTCAATCAGCCTGCAGCAGGCGACCGCCTCGGCGCTGGCCCGCGGCGAGTTTCCCGCCAAGACGCCCACCGAACCTGAACGCTGGAACTGGGTCCACGCCCAATTGAAGATGGCAGGACACAAACAGCCGCTCGAGTTGATTATGCCCGACATGGCCGGCGAGGCGCTGTTGGAAGAGCTCGACCACCCGCACACTTACGACGTTATTCACCCGCTGCTGTCCAAATGTTTCGGCGTGCTGGTGCTGGTCGACACGGTCAAGCTGCAGAGCGGATCGCTCGACCAGGACTACTTTACGATGAAGTTGCTGAGCTACCTTGCTGAACTGGACGACCACCCGAAGCGAGGCTGGGCCAACCGGCCGATCGGCTTCGTGCTGACCAAGGCCGACGAGTGCGAGGAATGCTTTGCGGATCCGGCGGCGTTCGCCCAATCGAGAGCGCCGGGCGTATGGCGGCAGTGCCGCGAGCGGTTCCGCGTCCACCGCTTCTTCGCCGTGAGCGTCGCCGGAGGCTGCGCGTACCGGAACTCGCGAGAAGGCCGGGTGCGCGTGCCGCTCCGGATTGAGCCGCGCGGACTGATCGAACCGTTTGAATGGCTGGTCAAACAACGTTAAGCCCGGCCCGTCCCCCGCTGACGTACGCGTCGGCGCGGGCGCCGGAAATCACTCACATAGTCCAGAGGGCGGCCAAGTTGCTCATCGAACAAGCCATCTTTACCTCGACGCAATCGGACCGCATGGACGGTTATCAACTGGCCGTACATAGCGCCGGCATCGCCGATGTCGACCTTCGCGAGTTGACCATTTGGGGACCGTCGCACGATTCGCTGATGGATAGCGGCGACGACGCGGTCAGCATTAATTTCCATCCATTGCCGAGCGGCTCGTTCTGCGTTTCCAAAACGACCCCGGCCGGAAGGGAGTACAGCGGCCGCTCGGGCCCCAAGATTTATACCCAGTGCCTGATCGTGCCGCCGGAAATCCTCGCGCGCTTTTCCAACAACCCTTTTGCGCTGCTCAACGCGGCGTTCGCGCAAGGTTCGCTGAAAGTCCACGATCCGCTTCCCGAGCAACTGGAGCCGTTCCGCCTGGCCGGCAAATCGTCCGCCGTCGACCAGGCCTTGCTGATGCAACTGTTCGCGGATCCAGGCGCCGCCTGGCTTGGCGTCCTGGTCGAAGCGGCGCTCCGCGGAACCACCCTGGCCTTGATTGCCGGAGACCATGGCATTCGGCTGATTTCCGGAATCATCAATTGTCTGCCGCTCGAGTGCCGCGCGGCATTCTCGTTCTGCACGGGATTGAAGCAGTCGCCGCGGCGGCCGTTCCGCATTGTTTGCCTGGGCG
This sequence comes from Pirellulales bacterium, assembly GCA_035547635.1. GTDB lineage: Bacteria > Planctomycetota > Planctomycetia > Pirellulales > JAICIG01 > JAICIG01. Next base: position 401 of record DASZUP010000915.1, on the reverse strand, counting down.
ATGATCCGAACGAGCAACGCAGGGTTTTGCGGCAGCAAGATCTGACCGTCCTGGAACTGGCAGGCAGACCGCCTCAGCAGTTCATGTCAGTCGACGGTTGGAGCGGGCTGGTCGCCTTGACGATTGCTTCCGGCAAGACGGCGTTTTTGGCCCAGGAGCTGGCCAAACCGCGTCCAGGCCTGTTGCCAGCCGATTTGGAAGAGTTGGGCAACCAACTGCTGGAAGTTCTGGCGGAGCAAGTGCAGGTCGGCGATGGCAACCCGAGCGAGTGCGAAGCCGAACCGGTCGGCACGGCGGCGCGGGCCGCTGAGGAGGCGGTCCAAGCCGATGCCGCGCATCCGGCGCGCCCCAGGCTGGCTCCGCCCGCCGACGATCAGCACCGTGCGGATGCGGCCCACTTG
>DASZUP010000914.1:0-3490 GCA_035547635.1 Pirellulales bacterium | reverse complement strand
GATCAGGCGTTCGCCGCGATCGTCGAGGACCTGGCCGCCCGCGGCATGCTGGAGCACGTGCTGGTTGTGGCCATCAGCGAGTTCGGCCGCACGCCGCGGATCAATGGTCACGTGGGCCGCGACCACTGGCCCGAGGCCTGGAGCGCGGTGATGGCCGGCTGCGGCATCAAACGAGGCCTGGCCGTCGGCAAAACCAACGACGAGGGGACTTGGGTGACGACGGAAGAGTATGACATCGGGCACATGTTACACACCTGGTTCCGCGCCTTGGGCGTCGACCCCAAGCAGACCCAATACGACAACAACGGGCAGCCGCTGCCGATTGCCCACGATGATTGTCACGCGGTCGAGGAGTTGCTGGCATGAGAGAACGACCATGACCGACGCAAAAGAATTAGCGGCGCTCTACTCGCCCAAAGAAATGAAGAGCTTAAAGGCCGAGCGGCAGTTATGCGTCGTCCGCTTCAGCCCCTGCGGCAAGTACCTGGCGGCCGGAGGCTACGACGGGTTGGTGCGGCGGTGGAACGCGGCGGGCGCCGAGTTCGCCGAGTTACCGCCGCTCGTCGGGCATCGGGGTTGGGTCAGCGGCCTGGCGTTTCATACGGAAAGTTCGCGGCTCTATACAGCCGATTCGTGGGGCCGGCTGCGAGCCTGGAACTACGCCGACGCGGCGCCGGCCCCGCTGTGGGACGCAGCCGGCGCGCACGACGGCTGGATTCACGGTCTGGCCGCCAGTCCCGATGGCAAGCTGCTGGCCACTTGCGGCATGGATCAGATGGTTCGAATCTGGGATGCCGCTACGGGTCAAAAGCTGCACGAACTAGCGGGCCACGCCCTCAACGTGCTCTGCTTGGCGTTTCATCCTGACGGCAAGTCGCTCGTCTCCGGCGATCTGGCGGGCGTCGTAAAGCAGTGGGATGCGACCACGGGCGCGCATGTGCGGGATTTGGACGCCAAGGAACTTTACCTGGCCAGCCGGCTGCAAGACGTCGGCGGAGTGCGGACGATGGCATTCGACGCCGAAGGCCGAATGCTGGCCTGTGGCGGCGCGCGGCCCAAGATCGGCGGCAATGTGCAAGGTACGCCGCTTGTGATCATGTTCGACTGGGCCAATGGCGCCGTCAGCCGCAAACTCGAATTGGGTCAAGACTCGGACGTCTACGTCAGCGATTTCCATTTTGATCCGCACGGCTTTATCGTGGCGGCGACCAGCGGAAATCCGGGCGTCGGCAAACTGCTGATGCAGCGCCCGCAGGATAAGGAGCCCTTCTTTTCCATCGCCAAACCGAATTTGCACTCGCTCTGCCGCCATCCCAACGGCCGCCGCCTGGCTGTGACGGGGACCAACCCTAACAGCAACGGAAACGGCCGGATCAAATCGCCCGATGGAAAAGAGGAGTATCCCGGCAACTGGTCGCCGATTTACGTTTTCGACCTGCCCGCTCCTGCCGAAGACGCCTGACCCAGCGAGATGACGCTGGGGCCACATGCTTCCATCAGGCGCGCCGCGTCAGCAAGCAGGACCAGCCTAGCGGTCCCTCAACTCCGCCGGGATCTTCGAATCTAAATTGCCGAATCCAATCCACGCTGAACAAGGCGCCAAGCTCGGTGCGGATTTCGTGCTCATGCACGCGAGGCGGTCCCGGCGCCTCGGTTTGTTCGTTGGCGTTGCCGGCTAGCAGCAGATACTTGGCGCCGGGCTTCGTCGCCCGCTTGAGCGTGGCCAGGAAGCCCGGTAGATTATCGCGACGAGCGCAGTGGTAGCAGCCGCGGTCGAACACAAAGTCGAAGCTTTCCAATGCAGCGTGAAGATTGCAGATATCATCCACGAGGAAATCCACAACGACTTGTTCATCACGTGCACGGCTTTGCGCGCGAGCGATGGCCGCGGCCGAGAGGTCGACGGCCGTGACCGAAAAGTCTCGTAGTGCCAGGTAGACGGCATTTGTGCCCGTCCCACAGCCCAATTCAAGCGCGCGGCATGGCTGAATGGCGCCGCTATCTAGCACGGCGACCAATTCCGCCGACGGCCGGCCTGTGTCCCAGGGCGTGTCGCCCATCCGGTAGCGATTCTCCCAACGGGCTTTTGCGTCTGCTTGCTCGGGCTTCGATTCCAATTTCGGCTCCTGACTTTCATGTCATATGCGGCAGTTCGTTCGCAATCGGAGGGACGCATCCAGCGAACGAAGTGATGCAACTAATCGTCGCACGTCGCCAAGGGCTCTCTGGATAAAATCCATTCTGCCGGGATCGCCTTTTGACCAGCCGCGAGCGCGACAATTCCGCCGATTATGGCGCAATTCGTGTCAATGTCGCCGAGGGCAGCGACCGCAGTCCATAGCGCCTCTGCGTAATCGTCGATATGACGCGCCGCGCACCAGAGTGCAAACGGCACGGTGTCGGGCGCCGTGATCTTCGAGCCGTTGCCTAGAATCAAGGCGACGGTTCCCACGGAGGCGTCGTCCAACAAGGCGATGGCTCGCCGCAGGCCGGTCCGAGTCTCGCTTTTGGGCGTATATGCCATCGCCATTTCGACCATCTCGCTGGGCGGACCGACCGTCTCGCCGGCGCCGCGTCGAGCCGCCCACGCCGCCGCAACGGCTACCGCGATCGCTCCGGCTTGTCCTTCAGCATGTGCATGTGTCACCTCGGCCGATGCCTGCGCCTGTCGGGCCGCCATCTCTAGGTCGTCGGCCCAATAGGCGCCAAGCGGGGCGACGCGCATCGCGCCGCCATTGCCCATCGAGCCTGCGCCATGAAACGCGCTGCGCGCCGCGGATTGCCAGGGTGTGCCCAATCCGATGGCTTCCAGGATCTCGTGCGCGGTCGCTCCGTAACCGCGATTCGGCGCCGCCGCATAGCGCCGCGCAAACACCGCCGCAAGTTCGTCCTGTTCGATTCTGCCGTGGCGGTCCAGGATTTCCACGATCCCGAGAGCCATTTCGGTATCGTCGGTATAGGGCCACGGTGTTTTCGGAAACGCGCGCTGGGCGATCATCCGCTCGATGTTACGTACGGAGAAGAACCGCTCGCCAAACGCATCGCCAACGGACAGCCCGTCGAGCGACACGAGCGCGCGCTGCATCCTGGCTTCAGAGTTGCAAGACATCGTGACGCAGCGGAATTCGTTCATGGCAAGGCTCCCTATCTATAAAAGTAAAACGCCCCTGGCGTCCGAGGGCAACCAGGGGCGTTCGCTTCCGCAAGGCCTCACAGCAAGTTCACGACCCGCTCGGCCAATCCCTTCTCGCCGAGCACGACGTTCAGCTTGCTGCTGGCGGCGACCTTTTCGAGGATCTCCAGCTCGCGCAGTCGCATGAGCGTCGGGTTGTCCTCGAGCAGCTTGGCCGTGTTGGCCTGGCTGCGCATCGCCGCCGTTTCCTCGCGCCGCACAATCAAGTTGGCCTCGGCCGCCTTCTTGGCCTCGGTCACCCGGTTGAGCAGCGTCTTCATCTCGCCCGGCAGAATCACGTCGCGGATGCCGACGGCG